>CABUAW010000037.1 GCA_902489645.1 uncultured Lachnospiraceae bacterium
ATCATATCTTAGAGTCTCTCTAATATTTTCCAACTGACAATATGTTTACACTATCTGATGTCTTTGAGATAGCTGTCATTTTGCGTGATTTTTGATATAATAGAAGCAGTAAATAAGATTCGAAATCAAAGTTTTAGTAAGGAATGAAATTTATGCATCTGAAAAATATATTAATCGTTGTAAAAGACATTGAAAAATCAAAAAGATTTTATAAAGAATTATTTGGACTGGAAGTAGTGGCTGATTTTGGAGAGAATGTTGTACTCACCGAAGGACTTGTTCTTCAGGAAAAGAATCTGTGGGAGACATTTATTGGAAAAGAGGCGATTGAAGGCGGCAATGCTGCGGAGCTTTATTTTGAAGAAAATGATATTGAGACATTTTTAAAAAAGCTGGACAGCAGTTCATTTGAAATCGAATATCTGAACCGGTGTAAGGAAGATGACTGGGGACGGAGAGTTATACACATATATGACCCGGATAGGCATGTCATTGAAATCGGCGAAAAGGGGCATGGAATAAATACGGGGATAAAAGACAGAGTTTTACAGGAAATAAGAACTGGCGGTGAACAGATGACAGAAAAGGAAAAAATGTTGGCGGGTATGATTTACGACGCCAATTATGATAAAGATTTGATGCGGGAACGGCTCAGATGTAAGGATTTGTGTGATGAATTTAATCAATTGCGTCCTTCCAAAATCGAAGCGCAGGAAGAGCTGATTCGAAAAATCTTAGGAAAAACAAAAAAATCTTTCTATATATTGTCACCTTTTTGGTGTGATTATGGATATAATATTGAAATCGGCGAAAACTTTTTTATGAATCATGGCTGCGTTATTCTGGATGCTGCAAAAGTTATCTTTGGGGATAATGTTTTCGTTGCACCGGAATGTGGCTTTTATACGGCAGGCCATCCGATGGATGCAGAGCAGAGAAATAAAGGATTAGAGTATGCACGGCCAATTATCATCGGGGACAACGTATGGATTGGCGGCGGCGTCCAGGTGATGCCGGGAGTGACGATTGGAAATAATACGGTCATTGCCGGAGGAAGTGTCGTGACGAAGGATATTCCGGCGTATGTATTGGCCGGAGGAAATCCGTGCCGGGTCATCCGGCCGCTGGCTCAGAAATTTTCCGAGGGTGATTTGGAGCAGGTGATGGCCATCTGGCTTCAGGCCAATATGCAGGCGCATGAATTTATTTCAGCAGATTATTGGAAATCCAATGCGAAGGCAGTTCGCCGGATGATATCGTCATCAGAGGTTTATGTCTGTAAAGAAAATCAGCAGGTGACCGGCTTTGTCGGTCTGGCAGATGATTATATTGCAGGAATATTTGTGGATGAAAAAAAACAATGTCATGGACTTGGGAAAGTGCTGCTGGATTATGCAAAGCAGATAAAAAAACGCCTGACTCTGCATGTTTACCAAAAGAATGAAAGGGCGCTGCGTTTTTATCTGCGGGAGGGTTTTCAGATTGAACATGCGCAAACAGATGAAAATACCGGAGAGACGGAATTATTAATGGTATGGGAAATGAATGGAGAAAAATGATGAATCCGAATATTTACGAATAGGATGAAAACTGCCAGACCGGACGGTGCCTGGCAGTTTTCGTTTTTGCGGGACCAAAGCTCCGCTTTTTTATTCTCTACGAAGTATTTCCTTTGGCGGTTCGATTTCGTAGGCCAGAGTATGTTCGGTCAGCTCGGATAAAATTCTGAGTTTTTTATTGATAAGAAGGCGCATACAGTTCGGCACATGTTCGCCGTGAGCCCGGTGAATCGCCACACATTCTTTACAGTTTCCGTGATAGCGGCAGACTTTTTTGCAGGGACAGTGGTCTTTGACAGCGTATTCCTGACGGAATTTTGAAGCAAACTCTTCCTGAATCTTTAAGCCTTCCGCTTCATGGCCTGCTTTTCAATCGGATTGTCGTCGATAGTCATTGAGATTCCTCCTTTGCTTTGGATAAATAGAATTATATGACATAAAATCCTTGAATAATAGTCAATTTCAACCTATAATTTATAAATAAATAACCAAAGACGAGGAAGGAGACGCCCGGATGACTGTCAAAAGAGAAAACGTGCCGATTTATTCCCATAATCCCTATGATGCCACCGGGTTCCCATTGCTTGTTCTGGATGTGGAGCGGCAGGTCTGCAAGCCTTATAATGAAGGGTTTCGGGTATTCCACTGGCATGACGAGGTTCAGTTTGTTTACGTTTTAAAAGGGAGCGTCCATTTTCAAATTTACGATGAAGAAACCGACTTGGAAGCCGGAGATTGTATGTTTATTAATCGGGCGGCGCTTCACCAGATTATGGGAAAGGAAGACAGCCATTATCATAGTTATATTGTCCCTGTGAAGATGCTTTCTTTTTATTCGGGAAGTATTATGGAAGCGAGGGACGTTGAAGCCATTGTTCATCGTCCTTCATTGACCCATTTTGCAATACGAAACGGAGAAAATGGCTGTCGGGAGATATTAGAAGCGGTTCAAAAAATGGATAAGCTCTATTTCCAAAAAGAAATAGTCCGGTGCCTGGAATACCAGATATCGATACAATTGGCCAAAGTGTGGTTGGAATTGATACTGCATTTGCCGGAAACATCGGAAAATATACCCACCCAAAATCATGAACGCATACGAACACTTATTTCCTTTATTCATCAAAATTATGACAGGGATATTTCTTTAAAAGATATTGCAGGTGCGGCCAGCGTCAGCCAAACGGAATGTCAGCGATGTTTTCGGATGTATGTACAGTGCGCGCCGTATCAATATTTGCTTCGGTATCGTCTGGACAGAAGCGCTGCGCTGCTGGCCGGTTCGGAGGATACGGTGACAGAAATCGCCATGAAGGTTGGATTCCATTCGGTCAGCGCCTATATCCGGTATTTTAAAAAATTTTATGGAACAACACCAGTAAAATACCGGAAGAGAAAGAAAAGTGAATAAAAGTCGATGTATTTTTTGAAATGTTGAGCATTTTAATTTAAAACAAATATTGAAAATAATTTTCACTATGTTATAATGAGGATAGAAAGAACGTTTATCCTGCCAGTAATGTCTGGCAAACTATAAAAAGGGGGAGTTACATATGCGTATTTACAGAGCAAAAGATTATCAGGACATGAGCCGGAAAGCTGCGAATATTATTTCAGCCCAGGTCATCATGAAACCAAACTGCGTATTAGGTCTGGCGACGGGTTCCACACCGATTGGAGTTTACAAACAGTTGATTGAGTGGTATCGCAAAGGTGATTTGGATTTTTCCGAGGTAAAATCCGTGAACCTGGATGAGTACAAGGGACTTCCGAAGGACCATGACCAGAGCTATTATTATTTTATGTATACGAATTTCTTCAAAGACATCAATATTGATATGGCAAATACCAATATTCCAAATGGCATGGAACCGGACAGTAATAAGGAATGTGAAAGATATAATCATGTGATTGAAAAGGTCGGCGGTATTGATATGCAGCTTTTGGGCCTTGGACATAACGGACATATCGGATTTAATGAGCCTGGAGAGGTATTTGAAAAAATGACCCACTGTGTGGATTTAACAGAAAGCACCATTGAAGCCAATAAACGTTTCTTTGCTTCGGCGGACGATGTACCGCGTCAGGCCTATACAATGGGTATTAAGACCATCATGCAGGCGAAGAAGATTCTGCTTGTTGTCAGCGGGGAAGATAAGGCGCAGATTTTAAGAGATTCTCTCTATGGCGCTGTGACATCCAGCGTACCGGCATCTATCTTGCAGATGCACAATGATGTGACCGTTGTGGCCGATGAAGCGGCATTGAGTTTGATTAAATAAAAGGAGTGTGGCGATTGTGACAAAACAGGAGATTTTAGATGCAATTCATGGAAAGATGATTGTTTCGTGTCAGGCAATTCCGGGAGAACCTTTATATATGGAAGATGATTCGGTCATGTATTTGATGGCACGGGCGGCCAAGAGAGCGGGAACACCGGCTATCCGTACAAGCAGCACCCGCGATGTTGCCGCCATTAAAAAAGAGACAGGGCTTCCGGTGATTGGCCTGGTAAAAATCAATTATCCGGGGTATGACAGTTATATCACACCGACCATGAAAGAAGTGGATGATTTGGTAGCCGTAGGTTCCGATGTGGTGGCTTTGGACTGCACACTCCGTAAGCGCGGCGACGGTACGACAATTAATGAATTTATTGCTCAGATTCGTGAGAAATATCCAGATATTATTCTGATGGCGGATATCTCCAATTATGAAGAGGGGATTAACGCATGGAAATGCGGTGTGGATATTGTCGGAACAACCATGAGCGGATATACGGATTATACATCTAAGAAAGACGAGCCGGATTATGAATTAATGCGTCGCCTGGCTGCGGATATTGATATTCCGGTCATTGGCGAAGGGAAAATTCACTATCCGGAGCAGGCGGTAAAGGCCCTGCAGACCGGTGTATGGTCGATTGTTGTCGGCGGAGCGATTACACGGCCGATGGAAATTGCACAGCGTTTCATAAAAGCAATTGATGAGGGTGTAAAATAATGAGAATAGCAGCACTGGATATTGGAGGTACTTCGATTAAATCGGGTATCTGGGATGGAAGTCAGGCCAGCGAATTAAAAGAGTGGGATACGAATGCGAGCCGGGGCGGCGAATATCTGATGGAACGTGCGAAAGAGATTTTGCATACCTACGGAGATTTTGATGCCATCGGTATCAGTACGGCCGGACAGGTGGATTCCCGAAATGGAAAGATTTATTATGCCAATGATAATATACCAAACTATACGGGAATGGAAGTCCGCGCTATTCTGGAAAAAGAATTTGGCGTTCCTGTTGCCGTGGAAAACGATGTCAATGCGGCAGCTTTGGGAGAACTTTATTTCGGAGCGGCAAAGGACAGTGAAAATTTTCTGTGTCTCACCTACGGTACCGGCGTCGGCGGAGCGATTGTTCTGAATGGAAATATTTATACAGGACATACATTTTCCGGGGCCAGCTTCGGAGGCATTGTCGTTCATCCGGAAGCCATTGAGAAAGATGTGGAGTTCAGCGGATGTTATGAGAGATATGCGTCCACCACAGCGCTTGTTAAACGGGTGATGGCGGTCGATGAATCTCTGGATAATGGACGTAAAATTTTCGAGGCCTTTGAACGGCCGGAAATCCGGGCGGAAATTGACGCATGGATTGATGAAATCGTTTATGGGCTCATGACGTTGATTCACATTTTCAATCCTTCGGATATCCTGCTTGGCGGCGGTATTCTTGCCCAGAAATATATTATTGAAGAGGTATGCCGACGGGTAGATGCCGGAGTTTCCGATGGATTTCGGGGAACACAAATCCGTCAGACCGGGCTTGGAAATCAGGCCGGTCTTTTAGGAGCGGCACGGCTTGCATATGGTCTTTTAGAAAAATAAAAACAGAAATATAAAACAGTCGTTTGTTTCTGCCACACCGGAGTGGCGGCGGAAAAACGGCTGTTTTTTTGAAAGAAATTTTCATTTATAATAATTTTTTGGCAATGGCCTGGGCAGTTGCTTCCCGGGCTGCGGCGCGCAGTTCAGGATTTTTCATGCAATAGCCGTAAAATAGACATTCGATTAGAAATAGTTGACCGACTTTAGCGGCAATGGAGCCGGATTGGAGCGGGCTTTCGCTGTAACCGCATTGTAAAACGACGTCGGCAAACTCCGCCGCCCGGGATTTTGGAAAATGGCTCACAAGAATAATCGGCGTTTGCCTCTGGTTTGCAAGTTGCAATACCTCTTCCATATCTTTGGTCGAGCCGGAATAGGAGAAGAAAAGAATAACATCCTGCGGGGAGGCCAGAGCCGCGGCCATCGTCTGCATGTGGGAATCTTCAATATGGATAAAATTTGGTGTTGTCGTGGAAAAGCGGGCCCAGGCTTCCATGGCCATGACCATACTTCCTCCCTGACCAAAGCAGTATACATGCCGTGCGGCCGAGAGAAGGTCAACGGCTTTATTAAGGGTCTTTTCATCCAGGTGTTCCAGTGTCTCGTTCAGAGAAACGATATTCGATGCGTGAAGTTTATGGCACATTGTATAAAAATCATCTTCCGGATTTACGGTCTGAGGAATATCCGAAGGGTCTCCGAGGTCGTTGGTGCGCTCACATTTAGCCAGAGCTAATTTGAAATCATTATAACCGGAAAGACCAAGCCCGCGGCAAAAGCGGGTAATGGTGGCTTCGGATACACCGCAGCCTTCCGCCAGGGAGGTGATAGACATATATTGTGTACTGGCTGTGTTTGCGAAGATGTAATCTGCCAGTTTTTTTCCGGAACGGGTCAACGAGTTATATTGTTTTGTAATAGAATCCAGTATATTTTCAGCCAAAAAAACCGCCTCCTTGTATATATTCAAAATCTATTTCGATTATAAAACAATTTGATTTTGAACGCAAGAAAACTTTAAAAAACTTTTCAAAAGTAATGACGAAAATTTACATTTCAATGAATATATTTTTAAATTTCGACAGAATGGATATTCTTTTTGCCGAATTCAAAATGTCAAAAACAAACCCGACTTGTGCAATATGTACAAAAAATAAATGAATTTTCATGTAAATAAGACATTGAAAATTATTTTCAGAAAGAGTATTATAAATGTAACGATAAGCATAGAAATGCTTAGTGCAAAAGGAGGATGTTACTATGAAAAAAATGTTGGCCGCCTTATTGGCAACCACGCTGGTTGTCGCTTCTTTAGTCGGATGTGGTTCCGGCAGCAAAGAGACAACAGCAGCACAGTCCGGCGAAACAACAGCAGAAAGCACAGCAGAAGCTGCAACTGTTGACGGCGGAACTTTGAAATTGTCTGTAACGACAGGTGATGGTTCTACAACAGATGACAAGATTCCAACACCATGGTATAACCGTATCATGGCAACAAATCTGATGTTCCGTGCCCTGCTTATTGCAGACAGCGATTTAACAAATTCGGAACCAGATTTGGCCGAATCTGTAGAAATCAGTGAAGATGGCCTCGTATACACCATTACAATGAAAGATGGATTGAAATGGTCCGATGGCGAAGCTCTGACAGCAGAAGATGTTCAGTGGTCTATTGAAACAGCATTAAAAGCTGCAACATGTAACTCCATTTACACATCCGCTTTCAAGAAAATCGACAATATGGCTATCGATGGCAACGTCATCACTATGACACTGACTGAGCCATATGCTTCAATGAAAGACGTACTTGCTCAGTTCGCAATCTTACCAAAGCATTGTCTTGAAGATGCAGACCCTCTGACTCTGGAATCTGATGATTTCTGGACAAACCCGGTATGTTCCGGTATGTACACACTGGATGAACTGAATGTTGGTAACTACTTTACATTAAAAATCAATGAAAACTATGAAGGTACAGCACCGAAGATTCAGTCCATTATCTGCTACTTTGTACAGGATTACATTACGGCAGCACAGGCCGGACAGGCGGACTATGTATATGGTAATGCCGCAGACCTTGTAGAAGCTCTGGAAGGTATGTCAAACTACACAGAACATGAAGTTGACGTATTATTCTACAAATATTTCCTGTTCAACATGAAGGGTGTTGACGGCAACGAAAACGAAGCTATGCAGAGCGTAGAAGTTCGTAAAGCATTAATCGAAGCTATCGACCGTGCAACTCTGGCAACACTTTACCCGACAGCAAACGTTCTGAACAGCGGTGTTCCAAACAGCAACGAAGCATATAATGGTTTCGAATATACTTTTGATGCTGAAAAGGCAAAAGAAGACCTTCAGGCCGCCGGCTATGATATGAGCCGTACACTGAGAATCTGCTACTATAACAATGACCAGACATCCATCGACTTGATTCAGACCGTTGTTCATTATCTTGAACAGACTGGTTTGACAGTTGAAGCTACATTGTCCAACGATGGTACAACAGACCTGTTTACAACACGTAACTATGATATCGGCTTCAAAGGTAAGAGCGCATTCTCTATCGATGAATGGTATACCGAATATCAGAGTTCAGACGCTCTGTTTGCTAACGTATTCGGCGGAACAGATGAATTTGACGAATTAGTTAACGATTTGTTCAAAGCTACAGATACCGAAGCAAGAAACGAAGCTCTGAAAGCACTTCAGGATAAAGAACAGGAAGCTGTTTATAAAGTTCCGTTATTTACTGTTGGTACATATGTATTCACAAGTGACAAGGTTGTCCTTCCGGAAGGCGTAACATTCTGTAATCCACTGTACATGTGTGATTTGGATTTCGCTAACTGGGAAGTTGCTCAGTAAGATAATTATTTAAAAATCAAACAATGATTCAATGATTAAAGGGGGAGACAGGAGAGATTTTTTTCGAAAGTCTCCCCTTGGCTTTGGGAGGTTAGGAATCCTTGTTTGATGCTGCTTTAAGAATGGGGTGATAGAATGTTAAAATTCATCATTAAGAAGCTGCTTATGATGATTCCGATGCTTTTGGTTATCAGTTTTATTGTATATTATGGTCTGCAGCTGACAGGCATTGACCCAATCAACTTCATGGTCAGCCCGGAAATGCTTTCCTCAAATAAAGAGAATGTTGAAGCATTGAGGGAATCTCTCGGATTGAATGACCCGTTAATCGTACAGTATGTTCGCTGGCTTGGCAATATCCTTCGCGGCGACCTTGGATATTCCTTCGACGGTTCATCCATTTCTTCTGTTATCGCAGTAAGACTTCCGTATACCTTTGAGTTGGCTGGATATTCACTTCTTTTTTCCACCATCATCGGTATCGGTATTGGTATCATTTCTGCTGTACGTCAGAATGGTATCATCGATTATGTAGGACGTGTTCTGGCTGTTTTGGGACAGGCCGTGCCTCAGTTCCTTGTTGGTATTATACTGATTCAGGTTTTCTCAATTAAACTGGGTTGGTTTCCGGCGAGCAACCGTGTCAGTCCGGATGCGACAAGCGCCCTTGCAGATGCCTTTTTCCATCTTTTCCTTCCGGTTCTCACACTGACTATCGGTATGGTGGCGGTATTGATGCGTTATGCACGAAATACGATGCTGGACGTATTAAACAGTGATTATATTAAAACCGCGCGTTCAAAGGGTATTCCGGAGTGGAAGGTTTATTTAAAACACGGATTCAGAAACGCCATGAAACCGGTTCTGGTTATTTTGGTATTCCGTATTCCGGCCTTAATCGGCGGTTCCGTTGTTATTGAAACCGTATTCTCTTATCCGGGAATCGGCTTGACAATGACAAATGCCATTGTATCCGGCGATTATCCGGTCGTTCTTGTAACAACATTGATTATTGTGGCTACCATGTTGATTTGTTCGTTCATGGTCGATGTATTCAATGCATTGTTAGACCCGCGTGTACGTCTTGGTGAATAAAGAAGGAGGAAGAATTTATGGGTGAAACAACGAGTATTAAAGATTCGAATAAAAGCGCATCTTCTTCTTTATTTAAACGAAATGTGCGAAAATTTATGAATAATAAGCTGGCCGTTCTCGGATTGCTTATTATCGTAATTATTACAATTGCCTGTATTATCGGTATGGTTGTCGGTGTGGATTATGGAACACCGGTACTGTCGGATATGAAACAGGCTCCGGGAAACGGACATCTTTTTGGTACGGATACGATTGGCCGTGACCTGTTTGCCCGTGTCCTTGTCGGCGGATGTTATTCCATCCTTATCGGCGCATTCTGTGCGGTCATGAGTTCTGTGATTGGTGCGATTCTGGGTGCATTGGCCGGTTATTTCGGCGGAAAGGTAGATATGGTTCTCATTCGTATTTCCGAAATTTTCCAGGCATTTCCTCAGTTGGTTCTTGTTATGATGCTCGTGGCTATCGTCAATAAACGTGGCCTTGGCAACCTGTTGTTTATCTTTGTATTTACCGGATGGATGACAACCTTCCGTATGGTTCGTAACGAATTTATGAGTTTGAAAAACGAGACCTATGTTAAGGTGTGCGAAGCCTTCGGTATGAAGAAGAGTAATATTATGTTTAAGCAGATTCTGCCGAATGTAATGAGCCCGATTATCGTTTCCACAACGACAAACGTTGCATTTTTCATTCTGCAGGAAGCAGCGCTTTCCTTCATCGGTCTTGGTGTGGCCGACAGTACACCGACCTGGGGAAATATTTTAAATGCGGCGAAGTCCGTATCCGTTGTTACAAACCAGTGGTGGATTTGGGTATTCCCGGGTCTGGCCATCAGTCTTTTTGTCCTGGCAATCAACTTCTTCGGCGACGGTCTGCGTGATGTGCTGGATGCGAAACAGCAGTAAGGAGGGGCATCATGGATAATAAAGGATATATTTTAAATGTCGAAAAATTAAATACAACTTTCATTTCGGACAGAAAAGAAATTAAAATTGTTAAGGATGTTTCCTTTAAAGTGCGTCGTGGAAAGACATTGGCCGTTGTTGGCGAATCCGGCTGCGGTAAAAGTGTGACAATGAATTCCATCATGCGTTTTACCGGAAAGAACGCTATTGTCAAAGCGGACAGCATACAGTATAATGCTTTGAGGAATGGTGAAGTTACCGAATATCATCTGGAAAGCATCAAAGAGCCGAATGGCCCTGAAATGCGGGCGCTTCGCGGACCGGATATGTCGATGGTATTCCAGGACCCGATGTCCAGCTTAAACCCGGTATATAAGGTTGGCGACCAGGTGGCCGAAGGACTTCTTCAGCACAATAAGGGAATGAAGAAGGCGGAAGCCCGGGAGAAGGTTCTTGAAATGTTCCGAAAGCTTGGTATTCCTGACCCGGAAGAACGTATTGACTGTTATCCGCATCAGTTCTCCGGCGGTATGAAACAGCGTGTTGTTATCGCCATTGCCATGATTTGTAATCCGGAATTGATTATCTGCGACGAGCCGACAACAGCTCTGGATGTGACGATTCAGGCACAGATTATGGACCTCTTAAAAGAGCTTCAGGTAAAGGAAGGAAAATCCATTATTCTGATTACCCATAACATGGGACTGGTTGCTGAGATGGCGGATGAAGTCTGCGTTATGTATATGGGACGTGTGGTTGAGTTCGGAAGTCTGGAAGACCTGTTTGACCGCACAAGCCATCCGTATACGCGGGCATTGCTCCGAAGCGTTCCTGTTCTCGGTCTGGCTGACGGACAGAAACTGGAAACAATTCCGGGCGCTACGCCGAATCCGGCCGACTTAAAGGGCGGCTGTGAATTTGCCGACCGTTGTTCCGAATGTACGGAACGGTGCCGCGAAAAGACGATACCAATGTTTGAAATTTCCCCGGGACACCGGGTACGTTGCCTGAAATTTGATTCTTATCCGGAGGTGGACTAATATGAGTACAGAAAATAAAGAAATTATTTTTAAAATCCGGAATTTGCAGACGTGGTTTCCGATTACAAAGGGTTTTATGAAAAAGGTGGTCGGTCACGTAAAAGCGGTGGACGATGTTAGTCTGGATGTTTATAAGGGTGAAACTTTGGGAATCGTTGGCGAGTCCGGCTGCGGTAAATCAACCTTTGGAAAAACGGTTATGATGCTTGAAAAACCGACGGGCGGACAGGTTATGTTCAACTACGACGGCGAATATAAAGATATTACCAAATTTAATAAAGAGGAAATGTTCGAATTCCGCAAAAAGGTTCAGATGGTTTTCCAGGACCCGTATTCCGCATTAAATCCTCAGAAAAAAATCTATTCTTCTTTTGAAGAACCGTTGAAAACACACGGTATTACTTCCCAGGAAGAACGGGAAAAGATGATGCAGAGAGTATTAAAAATGGTAAATATTCAGCCGGATTATCTGCTGCGTTATCCGCACGAATTCTCCGGCGGACAGCGCCAGCGTCTTTGTATTGCCAGAGCGCTGGAGGTTATGCCGGAAGTATTAATCTGCGACGAACCGGTATCTGCGCTGGACGTATCCATTCAGGCCCAGGTATTGAACCTGATGAAAGAGATTCAGCAGGAACTGAATCTGACCTATCTTTTCATCGCCCATGACCTTTCGGTTGTTCAGTACATGTCCGACCGTATTATGGTTATGTACCTTGGAAAGATTGTAGAAGTTGCAGATTCCAGAGCGCTTTACGAAGAGCCTCTGCATCCGTATACGAAGGCATTGCTTTCCGCAATTCCTGTAGCGGATATACATAACCGGAAACAGCGTCAGATTCTGGAAGGTGAAGTGCCGAGTCCAATCCATAAACCGAGCGGCTGTGCTTTCCGTAACCGGTGTCCGCATTGTATGGACATCTGTAAGGAACAGGACCCTGCGCTTCGGTATCATGGAAGGGAAGGCCATATGGTGGCTTGCCATTTATATGATGGAAAAGAAAGTGGAGACAGCGAATGATTTATACGGACATGAACAATTTGGAACATTATCGCGGTATGGCGTCTCATCTGGATACGGCCATTGACTTTTTAAAAAGTCATGCGCTTACCGAGCTCCATGCCGGGAGAAATGATGTGGACGGCGAGAATGTATTTATCAACCGTTTCGGTTACGAAACGATGGCCGAGGAAGCAGCCGCTTTCGAAGCCCATGAATTTTATGCGGATATCCATCTGGTATTATCCGGACAGGAGTGGATTGGCGTGACAGACATGGAAAAAATGACTGTCACCGCTATCGATAAAACGACGGATTCGGTGGACTGTGATGGCCCGGTAGAGAACCGCCTTCACATGACTCCGGGGAAGGTACTGATTGTTCTTCCCGAGGATGCCCATAAAGTTAAAATTGCCGTAGACGGCCCGGAACGGGTTGAAAAGGCAGTAGTTAAAGTACAGATGAAATAGTAGACAGAATTGAAAGGAAAGCGAGAATTATGAAAAATATTTCAAAGTATCAGGGAATTATCCCGGCATTTTACGCATGTTACGATAATCAGGGCGCTGTCAGCCAGGAACGGGTGGAAGCTCTTACAAAGTATATGATTGAAAAAGGCGTTAAGGGCGTTTATGTCGGCGGTTCCTCCGGTGAATGTATTTACCAGAGTGTGGCGGAACGTAAATTAGTTCTGGAGCATGTGATGAAAGCGGCCGAAGGCAAATTGACGGTTATCGCCCATGTTGCCTGCAATAATACGGCGGACAGTATGGAATTGGCGGCTCACGCAGAAAGTCTTGGCGTAGATGCCATCGCTGCCATTCCTCCGATTTATTTCCATTTGCCGGAATATGCCATTGCAGAATACTGGAATGACATTTCCTCCGCAGCGCCGAACACAGATTTTGTTATCTATAATATTCCGCAGTTGGCGGGAGTTGCGTTGACAATGCCTTTATTTAAAGAAATGCGCAAAAATCCGCAGGTCGCTGCCGTAAAGAACAGCTCTATGCCTGTTCAGGACATCCAGATGTTTAAGATGGAAGGCGGCGAAGGCTTCGTTGTATTCAACGGTCCGGATGAACAGCTTGTGTCCGGTCTGGCTATGGGCGCAGACGGCGGTATCGGCGGAACCTATGCGGTTATGCCGGAGCTTTATTTAAAGATTAAAGAGTTGGCTGATGCCGGAAATGTGGCTGAAGCTCAGAAGGTTCAGTATGCGGCGGATGCAATTATCTATGCAATGTGCGAATGTCACGGAAATCTTTATGCGGTTATGAAAGAGATTTTAAGAATCCGCGAAGGACTGGATATCGGCGGAGTTCGTAAACCGCTGACAAACCTGATTCCGGAAGATATGGAACAGGTAAAGAAATGTGCGGCTATGATTGATGACGCAATCAAAACATATTGCTAGGAAATGGGGCGGACTTTTTGTCAAAATACTTAATGCTTGACCGAAGGATTTTAAACCCGCAGGCCATGGAAAATGTATGGACACAGGTGACGCCACCGGAAAAGGATGCGGCAAATAATCCTTTGATGGTTCAGGATAAACCCTGGGAGATACGAATTGACAATGGCTATCCTAATGTAATTTATGATAAGAAGAAAGAAATTTTTCGCTGTTATTACACGTTATTTACGGATGATTTGGATACGGAAGGAACGACTGAAAAAGAGCGTTCATCCAGAGATTACCTTCCGAGAATGGACCGGGTGACTTCCCTGGCCTATGCAGAAAGTAAGGACGGTATCCATTGGGAAAAACCGGCGCTTGGCCGGGTAGAGTGGCGTGGCAGCAAAGCGAATAACATTCTCTTTCTATTTGCACATGGGACCGGAGTTATGATGGATGAGCATAGCTCCGCTCCCGAATCAACATATAAAATGGTAACGAAAGTGGATATTCCGGGGCATGGAGCGCATATGGCTGTGGCCTTCTCGCCGGATGGCCTTAACTGGTCCGAATTGATTCCATGGCCGGATTATAATCCACAGGCGGACAGTCATAATCTGCCTTTCTGGAATGAAGAAGAAGGCTGTTACATGCTCTTGTCCCGTGTCTGGAAGGATGGTATTCGGATGACGACGTTGAGCCGGAGTGATGATTTCATTCACTGGAGCGAGCCGAAGGAAACCCTTCGGGGCCGGGGATTTGAGGCTCAGGTCTATTCGATGCCTGTGTTCTTCTGGAATAATCTTTATCTCGGTCTGGCTTCGATGATTCATGAAGGCGACCGGACGGATAAGGATTTTGATACGGTGGATTGCGAACTGACATGGGCGGCTGAGCCGGAACACTTTGATTTTGTGGCGCCGGGACAGCCTTTGATTCCGAGAGGTCAGGGACATTATCCGACAGGGGATTTTGACTGCGGCTGTATTTATGCATCCCAGCCGGTAATTGGGCCGGAGGGCGATGTGTGGGTATATTATATGGGCGGCAACGGCCGGCATACCAATTTCCGTGAAACGTCATTGGCAAGAGCCAGATGGCAGGCGGACCGGTTTGCGGCCATGGTTCCGAAACGTGAAGAAGAAAACAGTCTGCTTACATCTTGTAGAATGAAATTTCAGGGAGAGTCTTTGGAGGTTCTGGCAGAAGCTATTGACAGAACCAAACCGGTTCTGTTAGAAGCTCAGGTTCATCGGGTGTGGACGGAACCGGCAATTTCGGGATTTTCCTTTGCGGAAAGTCAGGTGTATCCGCTGGAAGACGGATGGAAGTCTATCCGGTGGCCGGAAGGCTTTGGAAGTCTTGCGGGAACGGGCGGCTGTATAAAACTGAAATTTAAAAATTTAAAAATCTGGGCAATACGGGGAGATATCTGCCTGGATGGACATCGCCTTTGGGAAGGCGCAGACATGGAAAACGAGGGATTTTAATGATTATTCAAAGCAAAAAAGTCTGGATTGGCGGACAGTTTATCCCAGCCCAGATAGAGATTTCAGAAGATAAAATTCAGAGAATCTATGCTTATGGCGCAAAGCCCGTAGAAGAAGATTATGGGGAGAAAGCGATTCTTCCGGGCTTCATCGATATTCATACCCACGGTTCCTATGGTTTTGATACAAATGATGGAGAACCGTCCGGGCTTCGGGATTGGATGGAGAGAATTCCGGAAGAAGGGGTAACGGCCATTTTGCCGACGACAGTAACACAGATGCCGGAGGTCCTTTCCAATGCGGTGGCCAATGTAGCCAACGTAATTGAGGACGGATATGAGGGCGCTGAAATTCTCGGCATCCACTTTGAAGGACCTTATCTGGATATGGAATATAAGGGCGCTCAGCCGCCGGAAGCGATTGCAAAGCCTATGGTAGAGCAGTTTAAAATGTACCAGGAGGCGGCCAAAGGCTGGATTAAGTATATTACAATCAGCCCGGAACATGACGAAGATTTTGAATTCATCCGGTATTGCGCATCCCACGGCGTTGTTGTCAGTATGGGACATTCCTCCGCAACCTATGAGGAAGCCTTAATGGGTGTGGCCAATGGGGCCACTTCCATGACCCATGTTTACAATGGAATGACGCCGCTGCATCATCGAAACCCGGGATTGGTTGGCGCAGCCTTCCGTATTCGGGATATTTACGGTGAGATTATCGGGGATGGCCATCATTCCCATGTCGGGGCCTTGAACATCTTTTTCCAGACAAAGGGACGGGATTACGGAATTCTTATTACAGATTCTCTGCGGGCCAAACATTGCCCGCCGGGAGGAAATTATCAGCTTGGCGGCCATGATATCGAAATCGGCGAGGATGGTTTGGCGCGGCTGAAAGGAACGGATACCATTGCAGGAAGTACATTGCGGATGAACGAGGGCCTTCGGATTCTTATCGAAGAAGCAGGCGTTCCCGTAGATGCGGCGATTAATGCCTGTACGCTGAATCCGGCCCGGTGTTTGGGAGTAGATGACCGGAAAGGAAAAATCTGCGCCGGATATGATGCGGACCTGGTGGTTTTGGACAGGGATTATCATGTTATCCAGACCTATTGCCGGGGAAATGCATTTCGGGAAAAACGATTTATGTAACATCATATAGATGAATAAAAAAAAAGGGGCTGTAAAAATGCCCCTTTTTTATATACTCTTTTTTGAAAATCAGGAGTTTCCCGAAAAAGTAGTCTCCTTTGTATTCATTATTTCTGTAAACGCAGCCCCGCCGATAACCAATATGGCCCCAATGATTTGAAATATGCCCATTGATTCATGCAGGAAAATCAGCGACATAAACACAGCGGACACAGGTTCTATATACGCACAGATTGCAGAGGTTTGTGCCGGGAGATATGTGATTTCGGAAAATGTCAGATAACAGGCAACTCCCGTATTCAAAATACCCAGCCAGAGAACTTTTATCCAGTCTGCAGGCAGGATATCGATGATAAAGCCCTGACTGATACCCATAAATACTGCAACTGTAATCGCTGCAAATAATAGCTGAAACATTGCGTTTTCCATGCCTTTGACATGAACAGATAATTTATTAAAAAGAATCAGACCGGCGCTTCCAAAAGAAGAAAGGAGGGCACAGGTTAACCCCCAGATATTGATACCTGAAACAACCGCCTGTCCGCTGAGCATGAAAACCCCGATAATAGCTGCGGCAAATGCCAGTAATTTGGCAGCTCCCAGTTTTTCTCTGAACAAAAGAGGGGATAGTAAGATAACAATGGCAGGCCCAAGATAGTTGATTAATACTGCCAGGCTGACGCCGATTTGACGGAAGGCTTCAAACAGAAAGAGCCAGTCTAATCCCATCGAAGCGCCGGAGAGGGCGACAAAAATCAAATCCTTTGGATGTTTATGGGCGGTTACTCTGTGGCCTGTGGCAAAATATAGAACAGCCAGCAAGGCGGCTCCGATGATGGAACGCATATAGACAAGTTCCACACTGGATAAGGCTGAACCGCTGGCAACAATTCCGTTTGTGCCGAACAATATCATTCCGGCCAGATATTTAAGTAAATGTTTCTTTTTCATTTTTCTTCCCCAAGTATTGCTTCAAAATCCCATTCAGTTCCTTTAGCGGCATAGCGGGTTAGCCAATTCATATACAATACTGTCCCGTCTGCCCGCCATTTCATCATCATATTCGCATTACCCTCATTGTCTAAAGTCAGATGCGTCGGTTCGAAGATATCCAATCCGTTGCCAAGGTCCCTGGCATATTCTTTGCAGACTGTTTCCGGGTCATATTCGGGATGACCCATCATAAAGATTTCGCGGCCTTCGTGGGCGATACACAGAAGCGGTCCCGCTTCCGGTGATTCGGCCAGAATATCAAGCGCTTGACAGGCTCGGATATCCTCCGTCCGGCATCCGGTTTCGCGGGTATGCGGTTCCAGAATCAGGTCATTGGTTCCGCGAAGCAGCGGTACATTTTTGTTCAGTACCCGATGTTCAAAGGATCCGATGCGTTTTTTGCCAAGCTCAATTTTTTCAATGCCAAAGTGATAAAACAGTCCGGCCAGCGCGCCCCAGCAAATAAAAAGGGAACTGGTGACATTTGTCTTTGCCCATTCCATAATTTCACACAGCTCCGGCCAATAGTCAATTTCATTGAAGGGTAAATGTTCCACAGGCGCTCCGGTAATAATCAGACCGTCAAAATGTTCCTTTTTTAGATGATGGTAGCTTCTGTAAAATTTTTGAATATGTTCCTCTTCCCCGTGAGATGATTTATGGCTGTCCATTTTCACAGGAATCATCTGAACCGGAAGCGGGGAAGGACTCAACAGACGAAGCATTTGAATTTCGTAGGATTGTTTTACGGGCATTAAATTCAGAAACAGAATTCGTAACGGAGCCGGGCGCCCCTTTTGCTGTAACAGCTCTGATTGTTTTTGCGTAAAAATTTGCAGATTCTCGCCGGCCAGTTCATGAATTGCCGGAAATTCGTTTGGTACAATAACAGGCATTTTTCCTCTCCTTGTATTTAGTTATAGTCATCATATTCATATTAGCACTTTACATTTTTACATACAATGTTATAATTGTATGGCATACAATATTGGAGGTATATGAGAATGTCTGTTAATTCTTTTGAAAATTATCCGCTAACATGGAAACCTGATAAAGAAAGTATTCGAAGACCCTACTATAAATATCTCGCTGACGATTTGGAACAAAATATACGAAGCGGATTGCTTGGGCCGGGAACCAAGCTGCCGCCTCAGCGTGAGATTGCGGATTATCTGGAAGTAAATTTATCAACGATTACGAAGGTATATGATATCTGTAAAAAAAAGGGATTATTGATGGGAACTGTCGGAAGGGGAACCTTTGTGGCCGGACGTCTTCCGGGGGATTATACCCTGCCGATTCCGGAAAACAAATCCGATGTCATCGACCTGAGCGCCCTCAGCAATTTCAGCGAGCGCTGTACGCCTGCGGTCAATGCTTTGAAGCGAATTACGGAAAGCCATATATTTCCCGAAATGTTTAGTTATGATTATCCGATGGGAATGCCGCACCAATTGGCTGCGGGAACCCGATGGATGGAGATGATGGGAGTTCACACGGATATTAAACATACAGTCATTGTGTCCGGCGGACAGAATGCACTTATGGTAACATTGCTTGCTTTATTTTCTCCGGGGGATTGTATCGCTGTGGATGCATTTACTTATGCAAGTTTTATTGAAATGGCGAAAATGTTTCATATTCAATTGGCTGCTGTGGAAACCGATGATGAAGGGATGATACCGGAGGATTTTCAGCGGGTTTGCAGAAATAATACGATTCATGGAGTTTATTTAATGCCATCCTGTACAAACCCGACAACGGTGGTCATGTCTGACAGAAGAAGAGATGTGATTGGAGCTATTATAGAAAAAGAAAAACTAATTTTGATTGAAGATGACATAGCATCCTGGATGCACGCGGCTGCCGGAGTTTCCCAACGTTCCCTGTTTGACCGGCTGTCAGAGCGCTGTGTCTATATTTGCGGTATGTCAAAAAGTCTTTGTCCCGGCGTCCGCGTGGCGTTTCTTACGTTTAAAGAAGATTTAAAAACGGCAATACAGAAGGCCTTATTTAATTTGAATGTGAAAACTTCTTCATTGGATGCAGAAATTATTACGGAGCTTCTTAATAGCGGGGAAGCCCTTCGCGTTGTCCGGGAGAAACAGGAAGCCTGCCAAATGGCAAATACCGTGTATAATGAATGTTTTGGGCAGGAAAACGCGAACAGCGGTATGTGCTTTTTCCGCTGGCTTCCGCTGCCGTCTGAAAAGTCCGAAAATCAGGTAGAAGAAGAACTTCTTGAGTGCGGCGTCCGTGTGTTTCATTCCAATCGGTTTACCCCGGATGCAAAAAACAGGGGTGCATATTTGCGTATTTCTCTCGGTTCGGCGGGAAACCTGAAACGGCTCAGGCAGGCATTGCGGATTGTGAAGGCGTATTGCGATTCTGAAAATACGGATAACTGAGAATCTACATCATTTCTTCGATGTGAGAAACGTATTCCAGAGTAGAAAGCGCTTCAATAATTTCATAATGTTTTTTATATTTTTTCAATTCCTCTTTAGTAATGGTAAAGGATACGGAATAAACGCTCAAACCGGAATTGGCGTAGGCCGGGTTTATTTCTATATCGTCGATGGTCATGCCAAGACGGCGGATGGTCGTAATAAAATCCTGCAGATTACTTTTATTCTTTAATTCCAGATGAACTTCAAAATGATTGGATTTATCCTTTAAATACCGTTCTGTGGCCGGAAGTATGGACAGACAGAACATGGTAGCGGCAAAGCTCAAAATTGCCGCCGTGTAAAAACCGCCGCCGATGGATAATCCGATAAAACCGCTGGCCCACAGAGCGAATCCGGTGGTCAGTCCTTTGATTTGGTTTCTGGAGCTGTACCAGAAGGAATTTTCACTGATAATGGCGATACCGATAATCGACGCCGCCGAAATAAGAGGAATCGTCAGGCCGGTGACCAAATGGCAGTAATTATCCAGCATCATGGCCGAAGCGGAAGCCGTATAGACAATGATAAATGTCCGAAGTCCTGCGGAATGACGTTTATGCGCCCGCTCACATCCAATGATTGTGGCACATATAAAGGCCAGCACAATTCGAAAAAGGATGGAATAAAGATTCAGACCAGAAGCCCACGGACCGAGAAGCCGGGCAATCGGGTCGGTATAGATAATGGAATTCATATAATAAACCTCCTGAATTTTATTTTTGATTTAAGAAGCGGCCTCGGCTGTAAACATCGTAGGCTTCATATTGTTCTTCGGCCGCCTCCGTGAAGGCCTGCTCCGCCTCGGTTTCAGCCATTATATGGGACGGCAGTTCCGCCTGTATCTGCTGGAGCCGTTCAATTAATATCTCAACCTGGGTTTTTGGCGTGCCAACCTCTGTTGTTTCCGATACCTCCGTCAGATTTTCCAGGACATCCGAGTAGGAGTGGGACAGATAAAGGGACAGCTTGGCACAGCCCGGGCCGATTAATTCATAAAGAACACTGGAGGCCAGAATAATTGTCTGCAGACTGCCGCCGACATCCGTTCCGAGGGAGCGCACGCACAGGGAGGCCAGGCCGATGGCTACGCCGGCCTGGGGAATCAGGGCCAAACCGAGATAATTGCGGACGTCGGCCGATTTCCCGGTGATGAAACAACCCAAAAAAGCTCCGGCGTATTTGCCGATAATTCGGGTAATAAAATAAAGAACGCCGACCGTCAAAACAGAAACGTTCCCGACGAGACTTCCCTGGTCCGTCAAAATACTCAGGTTAAAGCTTAAACCGGAGCGGACAAAAAACAGAAGTAAAATCGGCGGACTAAAATAGTTCAGTTGTTTAAACAGTTTATCATCCTCGGAAATATTAATGTAGACCATACCCATAGCCATACAGCCAAGCAGCGGAGAAACATCCAAAACGGCGCAGATACCGCAAAACAGGAAGAGAATACCGACGGCGATAATGAGCCGGTTATCCGTGGAACGTTTGGTTGGAATGAGTATTCTCATTAAGAAGGCGAAGGAGCCTCCGAGAGCCAGGGCGAACAGGTTGACTAAAATCGGCAGTATCATGGTTTGAAAAAGACCGCCGGAGGATGAACCGGACAGGCTGCTGACGGCTATGGAAATAGCGACGCTGTAAGCGACAAGGCCGACGACGTCATCCATTGCAACAACCTGTAAGAGGGTATCTACGAAGTCTCCGTGGGCGCCGGTCTGGCGAATGGTCATAATTGTGGAGGCCGGAGCTGTGGCCGAGGCCAGAGCGGACAGCACGATAGAGAAGGCCATATTCAGATGGAGTACAAAATAAGTCATAATAAAGACGGCCAAAGAGGCCATCAGCGCTTCAAAGATTGTGATGACTGCAGATTTCAAGCCATTTTTTTTGAGAGTGGATAATTTAAAAAATTCGCCCACACTGAAAGCGATAAAAGCCAATGCGATATCTGCCAGAAAATCGGTTCCGTCGATAAAGCTTTGAGGGACCATGTTAAGGACATAGGGACCGATAAGAATTCCGGTGAGTATGTACGCAGTAACATTTGGCAGCTTAAACTGTTTCGTAATTCGGGTCATCGCAAATCCCAAAAAGAGCATGAGAGCTATGGGAATGATGACGGTTGTGACGGCGGACGTATTGCCCGAATGATAGTAGATTTGATTTAACATAATTTATTCCTCCTTGAAACACCATGTTTTGTATGATATACTTTTTTTATTAAAAAATGAAATTATATTATTTTTTCAAACTATAAAAATAATTTATAATCAGGGGTCGGGATTATGATTGATGCAAAGGTAATTTCCTTATTGGCGGTAGCCGAATTACAAAACATTACAAAGGCCGCCGAGGCTTTGTCACTGACACAGCCGGCGGTGAGCCATCATATCAGCCAGTTGGAAAAGGAGCTTGGCGTAACGCTTTTTATCCGGGGAAAAGGGCGGCTTCAATTGACAGAATCGGGGAAAACAGTGGTAAAATACGCGAAAATGATGGCCTCGGCCTATGACCGTATGAAAGTGGCGCTGGCCGATGAGGGCAGGCATCTGACCCGGCTTCGCATCGGTATTACCCACACGGCGGAGAGTAATATTATCGTTGAGGTTCTCGCAAAATACGGTAATGATAATCCAAATGTTATGATAACAATTATCACTGATACTATAAAAAATCTTTATACAATGCTGGAAAGCTATGAGCTGGATTTGGTGATTGCCGAAGGACGCCCGAACAGTCATTCAATGAGTTCCCTGCTTCTGGATACCGATTATCTTGTGTGCGCTGTGGCCAATGATAATCCGATTTCAAAAAAACCGATGGTGACCATTAGCGGGTTAAAAAATCAGAAACTGATTATGCGGCTGCCCGAATCCGGGACGGTCAATTTATTTGCCGCCACCCTGGAGAGTATTAACGAATCCATCGATGACTTTAATATCATTCTGGAAGTGGATAATATTGCGACGATTAAAGATTTAATCCGAAAAAATCTCGGGGTTTCCGTACTGCCGAAAAGCACCTGCATGGATGAGGCCCGGAAGAAAAAGCTGACGCTTTTGCCAATTGAAAACATGAGTATGCTGCGGGAGACAAATATTATCTATCAGAAGGATTTTTCCCACCCGGAGGTTTTGCAGGACATTATGGAAATTTATAAAAAAGCTATTAAAGCAAAGGTAAAACTGCGGACATGATATGTCCGGCGGCAGCGTATGAGACGGGAGGTAACGGATGTATCGGATATTAATTGTGGAAGATGATATGGGCATTGCATCTGCGATGAAAAAACAGATTGAAATGTGGGATTTGGAAGCGCACTGCGTGGAAAATTTCCGAAATGTGCTGGAAGAATTTACGGAATTTAATCCCCAGCTTATTTTATTGGATATTTCATTGCCATTTTACAATGGATATTATTGGTGTACCGAGATTCGCAGGTTTTCAAAGGTGCCGATTATTTTTATTTCTTCCGCTTCAGATAATATGAACATTGTTATGGCCATGAATATGGGCGGGGATGATTTTATCGCCAAGCCTTTTGATTTGAACGTCCTTACGGCGAAAATCCAGGCCATACTGCGGCGCACCTATGATTTTGGCGGGCAGATGACGATTTTACAGCACCGGGGAGCCATCCTCAATACATCCGATGCCAGTCTGACCTACAACGGGGAACGGATGGAACTGACGAAAAATGATTACCGGATTTTAAGGACGCTGATGGAGAATAAAGGAAAGGTTGTCAGCCGGGATACGCTGATGGAGCGACTTTGGGAAACGGACAGCTTTGTGGATGAAAATGCGCTGACGGTCAATATCGCAAGGCTGCGGAAGAAGCTGGAACAGATAGGGTTGACAGATTTTATCGTGACAAAAAAAGGTATGGGATATTTCATCGGGTAAGAGGAAAAGATAATGAAAATGTTGGCAGAATATATAAAACTTCACAGGAGAGCAATAGGGATGTATTTCCTGTTTGCGGTAATTTTCGGAATTATTTTTGCTTTATGGAAGCTTCCGGTGGTTCCGGTGCTTTACGGGACGGCGCTTGGAATTTTTGCCGCTGTAATTGTCGCAGGACGGGATTACCGGCGCTTTTGCGAGAAACACAGGGCTCTTCGGGCCCTGGCTGAAGAAATTAAATTCACAGACAGACATTTCCCGGAGGCGGACGGGCTGATGGAGGAGGACTATCAGGAAGTGATTCGTTCACTTTATGAAGATAAACAGCGGATAACCAATCAAATGAATTATCAGTATACGGATATGATGGATTATTATACTATCTGGGCCCATCAGATTAAAACGCCGATTGCCGCTATGCGCCTGCAGCTGCAAGGGGAGGACAGTGAGAGCAGCCGGGACCTTCTGGATGAATTACAGCGAATTGAACAATACGTGGAGATGGTGCTTACATACTTACGTTTGGATGCGGGCACTACGGATTATGTTTTAAAACGGTATGATTTGGATAATATTATCCGTCAGGCCGTGCGCAAATATGCGTCCCAGTTTATCCGTAAAAAGATTCGGCTTGTCTATGAACCGCTTTCCTGCGAGGTGCTGACGGATGAAAAGTGGCTTTTGTTCGTCATTGAACAGATATTATCCAATGCGCTCAAATATACCCGTTCCGGGGAAATCCGTATCACTTTGGAACCGCCAAAAACGCTCTGCATCCGGGATACGGGAATTGGTATTGCACCGGAGGATTTGCCGAGGGTTTTTGAAAAAGGCTTTACCGGATATAATGGCCGGAGCGACAAGAAGGCCAGCGGTATCGGCCTGTATTTGTGCCGTCGGATTTGCGGACGTTTAAATCATGGAATTTCCGTGATTTCAAAACTGGATGATGGCACCGAGGTACGCATTGATTTGAATCGAAAGAAATTGGAAGTTGAATAGAAATATTTCAAAAATGTAAGGTTGGACCGGGGAAATGTAAGCCAAAGCGATGGCAGCACATTTCCCTGTTTTGCTACAATAAATTCGTAAAAGATAAGAAGGAGGAAATCCAAATGGCAATTTTGGAAGTTACGAATATCAAGAAAATATATACAACACGGTTTGGAGCCAACAAAGTGCAGGCCCTTTCGGATGTCAGCTTTAGTGTGGAAAAAGGCGAATATGTGGCAATTATGGGAGAATCCGGTTCGGGAAAAACAACGCTGCTGAATATTCTGGCCGCATTGGACCGTCCGACCTCGGGAAATGTCCGCTTGGATGGCCATGTGCTTTCAAAAATCCGGGAATCAAAGATTGCAGAATTTCGCCGGGATAATCTGGGATTTGTTTTTCAGGATTTTAATTTATTAGATACATTTACATTGAAGGATAATATTATGCTGCCATTGGTTCTGGCCGGAAAGCATTACGGAGAAATGAAAGAAAGATTGACGCCGATTGTGCAGAATCTGGGGATTGAGGGACTGATGGGAAAATATCCTTATGAAGTGTCCGGCGGACAAAAACA
>CABUAW010000038.1 GCA_902489645.1 uncultured Lachnospiraceae bacterium
GAACCCCCGACCCACGGCTTAGAAGGCCGTTGCTCTATCCAGCTGAGCTACAGACTCATAGTGATTCATATGTGAAATTTTCTCACAAAGCGGGTGATGGGAATCGAACCCACGTATCCAGCTTGGAAGGCTGGTGTTCTACCATTGAACTACACCCGCACATAAAGAAAATCGGGGTGACAGGATTCGAACCTGCGACCTCTTGATCCCAAATCAAGCGCTCTAGCCAAGCTGAGCCACACCCCGATGTTTCATCACGTCCTAACCGTGACGCAAGATAGATTATATTATATCTTTTATTAATTGTCAACAACTTTTTTCACTATTTTTCTAAATAATTTAAGGCAAAATGAAGCTCCCCATAACGGTCAATATCCAGCACAACATAGGAGGGTCTGCGGTTCTCCTGACGGGGATAGGAAATACTTCCCGGATTCACCGCAATGACATCGTCCTCCAAGTCAATCACCGGCCGGTGCGTATGGCCGAAGAAAACCACGTCGCAGCCATGCTCCCTCGCCACTTCTTTGATGCGCACCGTATCGAAACTCACTCCGTACCTGTGGCCATGGGACATAAATATCTTATGCCGTCCGATAACCACAATCTTTTCCGCCGGTACGGATGTGAAAAAGTCATTATTCCCGCTGACCATATGCACCGGACAGGGCGCAATATCCTCGATATACCCCTCGCTGCCTTCCAAATCGCCTAAATGAAATACCAAATCCAAAGGCGCAATCAGACGGAGTACCTTTTCCAGATTTCCATTTTTTCCATGTGTGTCGCTGACAATTAAAACTCTCATACAATCATATCTTCCTCTGGCAAAGAACTTCCTTCATTGCCCGCAAAGCTTTGCCCCTATGGCTGATTTCATTTTTCTGTTCCGACGACAATTGGGCTGTCGTGCAGCCATATTCCGGCACATAAAAGATAGGGTCATAACCAAATCCATTTTCTCCCGCCGGCGCAAGTGCAATCTGTCCTTCAATTGTCGCACGCCGTGTCTCCTCCGTGCCATCCGGAAATGCGGCGGCAATGACGCATACGAAACGGGCCGAGCGCTCGCTTCCGGTAAGGCCGGACAGACGCTCGATAATATTCGCATTTTTTAAATCATAGGGCGTATCCTCGCCCATATATCTGGCCGAATAGATGCCCGGTTCTTTATTCAGAGCGTCTACCTCCAGGCCGGAATCATCCGCCAAAACAAGGCAGCCCGCCAAATCCCGTATGGCCCGCGCTTTAATCCGGGCGTTTTCCTCAAAGGTTTTTCCATCTTCGACGATATCCACATCAATTCCCGCCTCTTTCATAGACAGAATCTCCACATCCAAATCCTTTAAAATCTCTCGGATTTCTTTCATCTTTCCCGCATTTGATGTGGCAAATATTAATTTATTCATAAGAACTCTCCTCATTATTCGTAAAAGCTTTCAGACACAAATTACATCCATATTCCGTTTCCGCAGATGTCCACAGGCTTCCATCATAACTGATGTAGCCCTCCCCATCTTCCAAATCGGCCCCGGCGGTCAAATCCGAAGCCGGATACTCTATCGCAATCGGCCGTTCACATTCCGCTGTAGTTATACGGACCACCACCGCAAAACGGCTGCCCTCAGATAATCGGACCATTTCCGGAATATCCACCGTATAGTAGCCGCCATTTTCAAAATAACCGCTGCCAAGATAGAGCGGATGCTGCAAATCGTCCACATCCGAAAAATCCGGAACGACATATAAATCATAATTTGTCCGGCCGTCCACCGCATAAAAGCTCACAGCTTTCAAAACTTCATCGCTTTCGGCCGTATAGACATTGGAAAACCAGGCCGACGGTTCTTTATATCCGAGCGTCCCGACCCAGCCCAGCAAATCTGACTGGTAAATCCGGTCATAATTATCCGCTTCATCCAGACGGGTATACGTCATACTATTGACGCCCAGATTACAGTCCTCATAGGACACATAAAAATATCCGCCGTCGCCGAATTCTTCGCCCCAACTATTGCGGCACAGAAAAGCACCGTTATTCTGCGGCATATGATTAAAATTTTCCCGGCTGTAATCATCATCCCATCCGACAATGACCACATCGTGGTTCGGGGCTTCATCTCCGATATAATAATAGGAAGACGTCTCCGGTGCATAATCCTCCGATGTGTCCCAGACATTCTGAATCGACATGTACAGAGAACTCTCCACACCGCCATAGCGCAAAACCATGGACTTTATTTGCTCCAGATTTTTTTCTTCCGAAAACCGGGCTTCCTGGAGGTGCTTTACGGCCGTCAGCGAAGTATCCGTCATTCCGTCGCCGTAAGGGTCATCCGCTTCCAGTACCGGTCCCTTCCATGCGGCCAGATAAGCCAGCGCCATATTATAATCTCCGCCCTCTGTCGGAGCTATATTAAATCCGCTGTTCATCGTCATGTGGTCCACGGAAAAATCCAGCGTTTCCTCTTCAGAAAGGGCAATTTCCAGCGCCGCTGTAGAGGCAAAGGCCCAGCATGTTCCGAAAGTCCCCTGATTTTCAACCATATTCAGGGAACGATTTTCCCTCAGGTCAAAACGCCCCGGCAATTCCTGACTTTGCCTGGAATCCAGACTTGCCCTGCGGTTTTCGTCATCCCACTGATAATCCAGTCCCATAGCCTGCGCCGCAATTGTCATATCAATCTGGATGTTTTCCGGCGTCCGAACCGCCGAACCTTCGGCCGTTTCCCCTTCTTCCGATGCGGCCGCGCCGTCGGAAATATAAGCTGCATTCTCCAAATATTGCCCCTGCACAAAGCACTGTCCGTTTTCACCGACAGTAATGGACACCCCCAGATGTTTTACCACATCGGACAAAGGCAGCATCAAATGCATCCGGGAAGACATTCGCATATTTTCTATATCAAGCATTGTCCCGTTATAGGACAGCGTAAATCCCTTTTCATTAATGGCATCGGCCCTGGCGCTCACATAATAGCTTTGCAGCGATTCGGAAGCCTGACCGGCCAGATACCGTACCTGCGGCCGTGTCAATAGGATACCGGCCACACAGATGATAGCAAGTAACAAAAAATATCGTTTTACATGCTTCAATTTAATCCTCCTGTTTTTTTCGTCTCGGAGGTCGCGGACCCATAAACTCATATAAATAGGTCTTAATCATACCATTGTAAATCTTTCGATTTTTATCCGCTTTCCTTCCGATATATTTCTCTGCCTGGTCATATGAAGTTAATACAAAACAGGACCATGAATCCAAACGCCGGAAAGCCTCTCCAATTTCCGTATACAGTCCGGGCAGCGCCGCTTTTTCTTCAAGCCGCTCGCCATACGGCGGATTGGTGATTACGAAACCATACTTTTTCGGATGACTCAGGGCGCTGACCGGACGCTGCTGCAAATGAATCAAATGCTCCACCCCGGCCGCCGCCGCATTCTGACGGGCATTTTTTACAATCTCCCCGTCGATATCATATCCCTGGATATCCATATCCACATCCTCACGAATCAAGTCATTGGCCTCGGTAACGGCCTCATACCACGCCTTCATCGGAAGAATATTCTTCCAGGCTTCCGCCGTAAATTCCCGGTTCATCCCCGGTGCAATATTGGCTCCAATCATGGCCGCCTCAATAGGAAACGTCCCGCTGCCGCAAAATGGGTCTACCAAAATCCGGTCTTTATTCCACGGCGACAAAAGCAGGATGGCCGCCGCCAGCGTTTCCGATACCGGCGCTTTACTGATTAACTTCCGGTATCCCCGTTTATGTAAAGATTCCCCGGAAGTGTCCAGGGCTATCGTCACTTCATCTTTATAAATAAATACCCTTAAAGGATAAATCGCTCCGTCCTCTTTAAACCAGTCCATCCGGTACGTCTGTTTCAGGCGTTCCACAATGGCTTTTTTTACGATGGACTGAATATCCGAACTGCTGAATAACCGGCTCTTTGCCGTGGACGCCTTTTTTACCCAGAATTTTCCATCGGAAGGCAGATATTCTTCCCACGGAAGCGCCTTCGTCTGCTCAAATAATTCATCAAAGCTGTACGCCTTAAACCGTCCGACACACAGAAGCACCCGCTCGGCCGTCCGTAAAAACACATTGGCCCGGGCAATGGCCGAGGCTTCTCCGCGAAAAGACACCCGGCCATCTTCCACTCGCGCAATCTCGTATCCTAAGTTTATAATTTCCCGCTTTAAAACCGCCTCCATGCCAAAATGGCACGGCGCTGTAAATTCATAGAGTGACATCGATTTTCTCCTTTTTCAAATTACTTCTATAGTATATACTTTTTCTCATCCTGCCGCAAGACCATTTTACTTCCAGCATATGGCAGCAATGATTATCTCATACAACGGGCCCCCGCCACGCTTCCATACCGCCGCCAATACTCAAAACATGGTAACCCTTTTGGTCAAGCTGCCTTCCCAGAAGCAGACTTGTCGCCCCATGCTCGCAGCATAAAATAATTGTTCCATACTTACGGAGCATGGGTGAATCCATATCAAAGGTATCATAGGGCATGGAAAAAGCGCCCGGGATGTGTCCCTGGCGAAACAATTCTTTGTCACGGATGTCAATAACGACGGAATCGCCGCGTTGTATATATTTCAAAACCTCCTTTGGAGATATAAAGTCCAAACTCACACCATCACCTCATTCCTACATTTATTAATATATGCAAAAATTTCGGACGGTTGCCCGGACAAAAGAATACCGCAGCGGTACTTTGGTTTCCCGCTGCGGTCTTCCTGGACGACTCCAGATTATCGGTCACAGTTCTTTGTTGAATTTCTTTCAGATGTGTTCTGGGTTGTGCTGTTTTTAGAACTATTTCTGGATGTGTTGTTATCCATATTTCTGGATGTGTTCTGAGTAGAATTATTCTGCTCGTTGTTTGTTGCATTGTTCTGATTGTAATTCTTTGCCATAATAGGACCTCCTTAATAAGATTACAATAGGTATTATGGCTACAATTCAAAGAATTATTCATCCAATTAATATTTGTATTTTCCGCTCAGCACAACCCTGCGTATATAGGCAAAGGTTTTTTCTTCGCCGCAGCGGCTCAGCATAAGAAGCATCCGTTCCAAAAGCTTTCTGGAATCCGGGTGAATTGTCATATATTTCCAGCTTTTTTTATAATAATCCAGAGGGTGATTATCCGTATAATCTTTTCCCGCATAAATTTTCGACGCCGCCACCCGGTCCATAAACATTTCTACGACATAATTGACCGGCATCTTCATTCCGCAAAGCCCCTTCGATTTATCTGCAGGCAAATCAATCCAATATTCATAATGGTGCTTATTTCGTCCCTTATGATGAAGCCAGGCCCGTGAATAACCCACGGCCTCTTTCTCCGCCGCATTCGGGCTGCGGTTTCCCTGAAAATACAGGATTCCCGTCCGGAATTCCTCCGGGGTATATTTGGACAAATCATGAAGAAGCCCCTGCCGGTATAATCCCACGCTGAAACACCCCCGCATAACCACCCATTTATGCTTTGTAATTGTCAAAAAATGCGCCCATCCGTTTTTTAATTTATTCATGGCTATACCTCCTGATTATCTACGCAAAGAGAGTGCTGACAGCTTTTATCTGCCAACACTCTCTCAGCATACTCTACTTTATAAGGAAATACAACTTAACATTTTTTAAACCGCGACTTTTTCGTAAGATTCATTGACTACATATCCCTGAACCCGCTGAATCGCCCCGATTTCTTCCAGCGTCAGCAACATACGGTATACGGTAGCCTGACCGATTGTGGGGTCCTTCTTGGAAATTTCATAATAAATCTCCTTAAAATCTCCCGCTTTCTTACTCGCAATCACTTCGACCATAATTTTTCTTTGTTTGGTAATACGTTTCCCGCGATTTTTCAATTCTTGAATCATATCATCTGAACTCCACATAGGCTTCAATCTCCTGTCTTTCCAAATCGCTCAGGGCAATAACCATTTTAATGGCAGCCTTTGCAGTTTCCGCAATTTCCATTGCAGCCTCTGCCAGCTTTTTTGTCTTTATAAATGCTTCGTGCCGCAAGACCGGCCAATGCTGCAACGATTGCAGCGACTACTACAGTTCCCATAGCACTCTGCTCCTTTCAAATTAAGCCTTTGCCGTCTTTTTGACATCCACTGTCAGCTTTGTGCTTTCCTTGTATGGACGGAACAATAAGTAAAGGAATCCAATCACAAGGATGATTGCAACGATTGTACCGATGCCAAAACCGCCGCCGGTAACTACCGTGCCAATCTGATATACACATAAAGATACGACATAAGCTAAAATTGTCTGATATCCAATAGCGAACCAGGTCCATTTTGCGCTGTTCATCTCACGCTTGATAGCGCCGATAGCTGCAAAACATGGTGCGCACAAAAGGTTAAATACGAGGAAGGAATAAGCCGCAGCGGCTGTCATGCTTCCTGCAAGCTCTCCCCAGATTTCAACGCCGTCCTCAGCAACTTCTGCAAAACCAAAGAGAACGCCAAATGTACCAACAACGTTTTCTTTTGCAATCAAACCGGTAACGGCGGCCACAGCCATCTTCCAGTCGCCCCATCCAAGCGGTGTGAAGAGCGGCGCGATAATGTTTCCGATGGAGGCCAGGATACTGCTGTCGAGCTGTTCAGCCTCCAGCATGCCAAAGCTTCCGTCAACCCATCCGAAGCTCATTAAGAACCAGAGAACGATTGTGGATAAAAGAATAATTGTTCCGGCCTTTTTGATAAAGGACCAGCCGCGCTCCCACATGCTGCGCAGAACGTTAATCACTGTCGGCAAATGATAGGCCGGAAGCTCCATAACGAATGGCGCCGGTTCTCCGGCAAACATCTTTGTTTTCTTTAAAATAATACCGGAGCATACGATTGCCGCAACACCGACAAAATAAGCGCTGGTTGCAACCCATGCAGAACCTTCAAAGAAAGCTCCGGCAATCAATGCGATAATCGGAAGTTTGGCGCCGCAAGGAATAAATGTGGTTGTCATAATCGTCATCTTCCGGTCTCTGTCATTTTCAATCGTACGGGAGGCCATAACTCCAGGTACGCCGCATCCGCTTCCGATAAGCATCGGAATAAAGGATTTACCGGATAAACCGAACTTACGGAAAATACGGTCCATGATAAAGGCTACACGCGCCATATAACCGCAGGCTTCCAAAAATGCAAGGAAAATAAATAATACAAGCATCTGCGGAACGAAACCGATAACGGCACCGACACCGGCCACAATACCATCGAGAATCAGGCTCTGTAACCATCCCGCACAGTTAACGCTTACTAATACGCTTTCAATGGCCGGAGGAATAATTTCACCGAACAGTACATCATTCGTCCAGTCCGTTACTATCGCACCTACCGTTGTTACTGACACATAATATACAATGAACATAACCACAGCAAAGATTGGTAATGCCAATATACGGTTTGTAACAATCTGGTCAATTTTATCGGATGTGGAAAGCTTTCCTTTTGCCGCTTTCTTGTAACTCTTTCCGATAACCGAAGTAATATATCCGTAACGCTCATTGGTGATAATACTTTCGGAGTCATCATCCTGAGCATCTTCCGCCTTCTTGATAATTTCTTCCACATTCGGTACACTCTTCATTGTCTGAGCAATTTTGTCATCCCGCTCAAACAGCTTGATTGCATAGAAGCGTTTCTGTTCTTCAGGAATGGAAGCATCCAGAAGATTTTCAATATCCTCAAGGACACTTTCTATTTCCGGTGCAAATTTATGTACTGGTGCGGACGTATTTCTTGATGCAACGCTGATTGCTTTTTCAGCCGCTTTCATAATGCCCGTGCCTTTTAATGCGGAAATTTCAACAATTTCACAGCCCAAATCCTTGCTCAACTGATTGATGTTGATTTGGTCTCCGTTTTTCTCAACAATGTCCATCATATTAACGGCCATGACAACCGGAATACCAAGCTCCATAAGCTGTGTGGTTAAATACAGGTTTCTCTCCAGGTTCGTTCCGTCCACAATATTCAAAATGACGTCCGGACGTTCCGTAATCAGATAATTTCTCGCGACAACCTCTTCCAGTGTGTATGGTGATAAGGAATAAATACCCGGAAGGTCCATGATAACCACATCTTTATGACCTTTCAGCTTACCTTCCTTTTTTTCTACAGTAACACCCGGCCAGTTTCCAACAAACTGGTTGGAACCGGTCAATCCATTAAACAATGTGGTCTTACCACTGTTCGGATTTCCCGCAAGTGCAATCTTAATCGACATTTTCTAACATCCTCCTTCTTTCCCCTATGATTAGTTCGTTCTAACCCATAGTCGTTAAAAAAAGTACATTACTGTACTTCTATCATCTGTGCATCTGCCTTTCTCAAGGACAATTCATATCCCCTGACAGTCACTTCCACCGGGTCTCCCAGAGGCGCAACTTTACGGATATATACCTCAGTACCTTTGGTGATGCCCATATCCATAATACGGCGCTTTACGGCACCTTCGCCATGAAGCTTCACTACGGACACACTCTGACCGCATTTTACATCCTTTAATGTCTGCATCCTTTCTTCCTCCTACTAAATCATGATTTTATTAGCCATCTCTTTGCTGATTGCCACACGTGAACCCTTCACATTGACAATCACGTTTCCATTCATCTCAGAAACTACCGAAACAACGGACCCGGTAACAAATCCAAGACTTTCCAGAAACCGGCGAACTTCTTCTTTGCCGCCAATCTTAATAATAGTGTTTTCTTCTCCGGCTTTCGCCATTGTTAAAGGCATCATCATCTCTTCCTTTCCGAGTTAGGAAATTCTAACCTCAGACTTTAGATTAGCACTTGCTAACCTCGATGTCAAGTATTTTTTGAGAATTTTTTTCCAAAATGTTTTTCCCTTTGTTTTTCCCTTTTTCTGTGTTATAATAGAAACAATACTTTGGACAGGGGGAGTTACTCGTGAAAATACAAGAATCTGCTGAAAACTATTTGGAAACTATTCTCGTCTTGAGCCAACGGCACCCGCAGGTTCGTTCAATTGATATCGCAACCGAACTCGGATTTTCAAAACCCAGCGTCAGCGTTGCTATGAAGAACCTCCGCGAGAACGGATATATTACCGTCAATGAACATGGCCATATTTCCTTAACTGCATCCGGTCTTCAGATTGCCGAAACAATCTATGAACGACACACCTTATTATCCAGTTGGCTGGAATTTCTCGGCGTAGACAGCGAAATTGCCGCCCGGGATGCCTGCCGTATTGAACATGTGATTAGCCCTGAAAGCTTTCAGGCCATCAAGACCCATGTTGCCAGAAAAATGAATACTCAGGAGAATAATGAAAAATGAAATTTCTAAAAAATGCCGCTCTTTCAAAGAACGGCATTTTCTATTAACCAACGTTTTCAAGTATATCTGTCAATGCTGCGCCGCTGCTTGTATGGCATCGAATAACCTGAGCGTTGCTGCGTTTCGCTTCATCCACTGCACAGCGCACCATTTTATGTGAGACCGTATTTGTAAACAGAATGAACATATCCGGTCTCCCCATTTGCTTATTTAAATCCGCAGACATATGGGTGAACACTTTCACCTTGTGATTATAACTTTTACAAATTTTTTTATACTGGCCGACCATTCGGTCATGTCCGCCTACAATAACGATACTCACCTTTTAAACACCTGCCTTTATGCTTTGGCTAAATCCTTGCCTAAATCAATGCACGCTTCCTGCGCTTCTTCTCCCGGAGCTTCCTGACAAATCGCATCTTCTCCGCCGAGAACGCGGGCACCGGCACTTTCCATATCTGCTACCCATGTACGCATCCATTCGCCGTCTCCCCAGCCATAAGAACCGAATAAACCAATGGTTTTTCCGCTGGCAAAAGCCTTTACAGCTTCTACAAACGGTTCCATTTCGCTTTCTTCAAGCTGTTCAGCTCCCATGGACGGGCAGCCCAGAGCAAATACCGGGCAATCCTTTAATTCATCCGGTGTGACATTGCTGACGGAAACGACCTTTGCGTCTTTTCCGCCTTCTTTAATTCCCTGTCCGACGAAGCCGGCCATAGCTTCTGTATTCCCTGTACCGCTCCAGTACACAACCATAATTTCGCTCATATTTTGTTCCTCCTGTTTTGACTTAATTTTTTATATAATAAACATTGCGTTTATTCAATACTATCAGGCCGTCATACACTGCCATTCGCTGGTGATTTCCCAGAGATTTTTTCCCTTTTCCGCTTCCTGGATAAAAACATTGCGTATCTGCTCGTAGCTTTCAAACAACTGTTTTCGCTCTTCCACATTTTCATAGACCTTCCAGTAACCGGAGTAAAGATAATTTTTTCCTTCATGTTTGATAAAGCCCTTGACATCCGCCATCGGATATCCTAAAAAGACGCCCATCTCATGCGGAAACCGGGCTTCCTTTCCCTTTCGGTACTCTCTGAAACGCTGCCCGAGACGTACCAGCATCTGGTCCAGACGTTCATCCTCATATCCGTTTTCCGCCAGGAACTCCCGTTCCTCTTCCCGTGACACAATTTCCCGGAGAGCCTCTTTTCTATAAAGAAGCCATATGTTTTTCTCACTCCCGGCGTAAAGACACCGCCAGGATAAGCCAGTACCTTCCAAAGTTCGGACAACGTCTCTAATATGTTTGTTTTCAAGAACCAGCATATTGGACGGTTTCACCCCCGCCAACACCGGTGCACACTGTGCTGCGATTTTCACCTCTAAAGGCTGATGCCACCACCATGTCAGCATTTCATTCACCCCTTCTTGGTTAGCTCTAACTAACGTTAGTTTTAACTAACCACAAGGATACTATACTTTTTCCGATTTGTCTATACCCTGGATTGATAAAGTTTCTTAATAGCGCCGTTATCGACTAAATAATTATTTAACGTTATTATTTTGTCAGACAATGTTAATATTTAAACTTAAATTGACAGATAATTTTATTTATTGTACAATATGGTTACTTACAAATTTTCGCACACGAAAGGAGCAATACAATGAAAAATGTAAACCTTCAGGAAAAATATCAATTATTTATTGGCGGCGAATGGAAAGACGCTTCCGACGGACGTACCTTTAAAAGCACTTGCCCGGCCGACAATGAACTTCTGGCCGAATGTGCAGAGGCAACCAAAGAAGATGTGGACAGCGCCGTTAAAGCAGCATGGGAAGCATTCAAAACATGGAAAAATGTTCCGGTGAATGAGCGCGCTGCCATTTTGAATAAAATTGCGGACATTATCGATGCAAACACCGAACATTTGGCAATGGTAGAATCACTGGATAACGGGAAACCGATTCGCGAAACCATGGCTGTGGACATTCCGTTATCCGCACAGCATTTCCGCTATTTCGCCGGTTGTATCATGGCCGAAGAAGGCAGCGCCAATATGCTTGGCAACGACACTTTAAGTCTGATTTTAAGAGAGCCTATCGGCGTTGTCGGACAGATTGTTCCGTGGAACTTCCCGTTCCTCATGGCCGCATGGAAATTAGCTCCGGTTCTGGCCAGCGGATGCTGTACCGTATTTAAGCCGTCAAGTACCACCTCTTTGAGCGTACTTGAATTTGCCCGCTTAGTTCAGGACGTCATTCCGGCCGGCGTATTTAATGTCGTAACCGGCTCCGGTTCCAAAGCCGGACAGTATATGCTCGACCACAAAGGTTTCCGTAAACTGGCCTTCACAGGTTCTACGGAGGTTGGACGGGATGTGGCCCTCGCCGCAGCTCAGAAATTAATTCCGTCAACACTGGAACTCGGCGGAAAATCCGCAAATATTTTCTTTGAAGACTGTGATTTCGAGATGGCTATGGACGGCCTGCAGATGGGTATTCTGTTCAATCAGGGTCAGGTATGCTGTGCCGGTTCCCGTGTATTTGTTCAGGAAAGCATTTATGATAAATTCGTAGAAGAAGCTGTTCGCCGGTTCAACGCCGTTAAAGTCGGCGTGCCGTGGGAAGCCGATACCCAGATGGGCAGCCAGATTAATCCGGGACAGCTCAAGAAAATCCTTGGTTATATTGATATCGGCAAAGCCGAGGGCGCTACGGTCCTGTGCGGCGGTGAAGCCATCACCGACGGTGAACTCGGCAAGGGATGCTTTATGCGTCCGACACTTCTCGGCAATGTGACCAATGACATGCGGGTAGCCCGGGAAGAGATTTTCGGTCCGGTAGCCTGCATCCTGAAATTTAAAACAGAAGAAGAAGTTATTGAAATGGCGAATGACAGCGAATATGGCCTTGGCGGCGCCGTATGGACCAGAGATATCAACCGGGCTCTGCGCGTTGCAAGGGGCATCGAAACCGGACGTATGTGGGTAAATACATACAACTCCATTCCGGAAGGCGCTCCATTCGGCGGTTATAAGACCTCCGGTATCGGCCGTGAAACCCATAAAGTTATTTTAGAGCATTATACTCAGATGAAGAACATTATGATTAATTTGAGCGAATCCCCAACCGGATTCTATCCTGCGCCTTAATCCTTATTCCTACTTTGGTAGGGCTCCTTAGTTTGTTAAAACTTTGGGGCCCTATTTTCTGACTATTTTTATTTTTGTTAATATTTTATCGGAATATTTTGCTTTTTATAAGCAAATTGTGAATATAAAAACTATTATTGACATTCAATTCAGAAAATTGTATAATACCAACATAACGTGTGGCAGAACTAACTGTGTAAATCCAGTTAAATGCCACTTTTTTTATGTTCATATTTTTTAAGGAGGATGTATTATGAATTTCAGAGATGTAGTCGTAGTCAGCGCCTGCAGAACCCCTATTGGCAAATTTCAGGGACAGTTCTCCAGTCTGACAGCCAGAGATTTGGCCATTATCGCCGGTAAAGAAGCGATACGCCGTGCCGGTATTGACCCAAAAGCCGTCGATAGCTGTGCCATGGGTGAATTGTACACAGCCATGCAGGGCTCTCTTCCGGCCCGCCAGGTAAGTATGCGCATCGGTCTTGACCCTCGGAGCAACGCAGTCAGCGTCAATCAGAACTGTGCTTCAGGAATGCGTGCCATTGAAGTTCTTGCCAATGAAATCCAGCTTGGAAAAGCTGAAATTGGTCTGGCCATAGGCGTTGAAAGTATGACCAACGCACCGTACCTGTTATCCAAAGGCCGTATGGGGTATCGGATGGGAACCGGAGAAATCTATGATTCCATGCTTCACGACGGTCTGTATGATGAACTGACCCCGGGCCACATGGGTGTGACTGCCGAAAATGTTGCAAAAATCTACGGTATCACCCGGGAAGAATGTGATGAACTGGCTGTGACAAGTCATCAGCGCGCCTGCGCCGCTATTGACGCCGGTCTTTTTGAAGATGAAATCGTTCCTGTCACTGTTCATACAAGAAAAGGGGATGTCGTTTACACAACGGATGAACATCCGATACGTAATTGTACGATTGACAAAATCAATAAAATGCGCCCTGCTTTCATAAAAGACGGCGTTATCACGGCAGCAAATGCCTCCGGCATCAATGACGCTGCGGCGGCCGTCGTTCTCATGTCTGCTGATAAGGCCAAAGAATTAGGTTTAACTCCTATGGTTCGTCTGATTTATGCCTGCAGCGAGGGCGTCGCTCCGGAAATCATGGGCGTCGGCCCGGCCGTAGCCATTCCAAAATGCCTGAAAGCTGCCGGTCTTTCCTTTGACGACGTAGAATACTGGGAAATCAACGAGGCCTTCTCCGCCCAGTTCATCGGCGTAGGACGTAAACTGAAGGAAGATTATGGTATCGAATTATCGATGGATAAAGTCAATCACAACGGTTCGGGAATCGCGCTTGGACACCCGGTAGGATGCACTGGCCTTCGTATTGTCGTATCCTTAATTTATGAAATGATTCACAAAGATTATAAAATCGGCGGCGCTTCCCTCTGTGTAGGCGGCGGTCCAGCCATGGCTTCTCTCTGGACCAGAGATATATAAAATTTCAAGGCTCCATAGCTCTTCAAAAACTATGGAGCCTTTACTTAATGCTCACGTATCCATTTATAAACCTGAATAATCACTGTCGGTATGACGGCCAGCAGATAAATCATCCCAAACTGGCCCGGCGTCAGTACGGATACGAGGAACAAGCCTCTAAGTACCGGCACAAACAGTACAAGATTCAAAAAAAGCATACCTGCCGCAAAGGCGGCGAGACTATACCAGTTTCCCGAAAAACCGATTTTAAAGACGGAATGTTTGCTCCGGCAGTTAAATCCGTGGAAAAGACGGGCGGCCGTCAGCGTTGCAAAGGCCATCGTACTGGCCAGCGCCGCATCTCCCCGGCGCAGGCCCATATGGAAGGCGGTCATCGTAACGGCGGCAATCAAAGCGCCCTGAACCAAAATATCCGTCATAAATTTCTTTGTAAGAATTCCTTCTTTCGGATTTCTTGGTTTTTCCGACAGCAAATCCTTTTCGGCCGGTTCCATGCCAATGGCGATGGCCGGCAAAGAATCGGTCAAAAGATTGATGAACAGCAAATGTACTGGGGCAAACGGCACCGGAAGCGCCATGAGCGACGTATATAACACGCTCAAAATTCCGGCCATATTTCCCGAAAGTAAAAACTGAATCGCATTTTTAATATTCCGGTATACATTCCGGCCGTTGGCGACCGCCTTGATAATTGTTGCAAAATTATCATCCGTAAGAATCATGGACGCCGCATCCTTGGATACTTCGGTTCCCGTAATCCCCATGGCCACACCGATATCCGCTTTTTTGAGCGCAGGGGCATCATTCACACCGTCGCCGGTCATGGAAACCACGTTTCCGCGCCGCTGCCATGCATCGACAATGCGGATTTTATTTTCCGGCGATACCCGGGCATAGACCGATATCCGGTCAATTTTTTCATCCAGCGCTTCATCCGGCATGGCGTCCAGCTCCGGTCCGGTCACCGCCAAATCGCCGTCTTCAAAAATGCCAATTTGACGGGCAATGGCCGTCGCCGTAATCTTATGGTCCCCCGTAATCATAATCGGCCGGATACCCGCCCGTTTTGCATCGCAACAGCTTCGGCCGATTCCTCTCTCGGCGGGTCAATCATCGAAATCAGTCCAAGAAAAATATAATCCTTTTCCGAATCCAGCGAAAGGCTTTCATTTTCCTCTGCTTCACGGTAAGCAAAGGCTAAAACCCGCAGACCATTTTCAGAAAAACAAAGATTCTGATTCAAAATCGCTTCACGGTCATTTTCTTCTATTGCCCGGATTCCTTCCGAAGTTCGTATACGTGTGGTCCGCTCCAGCAGCACATCCAACGCCCCTTTGGTCAGCAGCGTCGGCACGCCGTGAAGGCGGTACTTCGTCGTCATCAGTTTCCTATCGGAATCAAAGGGAATTTCTTCAAGACGGGGCATCATATCCCGAATAGCCATTTCCGGCACGTCAATTTTCCGTACCATTTCTACCAGAGAATATTCGGTCGGGTCCCCGATGCCCTTTCCGTCAACAATCGCCGAATCATTTGTGAGAATCGCATCATAAAGCAGATAGCGGTGTAATTGATTTTTTAAATCGATGGCCTCCGGAGCTATCACTTTTCCGTCAATATAAATATTCTGAACGGTCATTTTGTTCTGGGTCAATGTTCCCGTTTTATCCGAACAAATAACGGACACGCATCCCAGACTTTCCACCGCTTTCAGTTCCTTAATGATGGCATGCTCTTTCGCCATTTTTTGCGTTCCCATGGCCTGCACAATCGTTACAATAGAACTCAAGGCTTCCGGTATCGCCGCCACAGCCAGGGCCACCGCAAACATCATGGCGTCCAGCACCGGCATCTGACGATAAAGACTCAGGGCAAAAACAGCCGCGCAAATCACCATAATTACCATCGCCAGCTTACTGCTGAACTGGTCCAGACTGACCTGGAGCGGTGTTTTTTTCTCCTTTGTCTCATTCATTAAACTGGCAATCTTGCCGATTTCCGTGTCCATCCCCGTTCCCGTCACAACAACGACACCGCGGCCATAGGTCACCAGGCTGCTTGAATAAACCATATTTGACCGTTCAGCCAGGGGTACTTCTCCGTCGATGACCGCTTCGGTTTTGTCCACACTGGCCGATTCTCCGGTCAGCGAGCTTTCATTCACCTGAAGTGAATAGCTGTTCAGAACCCTTCCGTCGGCCACAACCAAATCGCCCGCCTCTAACAGCAAAATATCGCCGGGCACCACCGCCTTTGACGGTATCTCCATCTTTTGTCCGTCCCGAATCACCCGAGCCGACGGTGATGACAACGATTTCAGACTATCCAGCGATTTTTCGGCCTTTTTGTGCTGAACGGTTCCCAAAATTGCATTTAAAATGATAACTGCGATAATAACAATGGTACTTTCTTCGCTGCCCGTGAACGCCGAAATAGCCGCGGCAATAATCAAAATAATCACTAACAGGTCCGCAAACTGGGATAAAAAGACCTGAAATGTACTCTTTCTCTTTCCCGCTTCCAGCACATTTTCCCCTTTATCCCCAAGAAGCTGCGCTGCGGCCTCCGACGTATGTCCATCCTTTGTCACATGAAGAGCTTCTAAAATGTCTTCCTCTGTCCGTTGATACCATGTCCTCATATTTATTCCTCCTTCATGGGCCAAATTTTTCCGCTTTATTGTATTTTTTGTACGTTTTGCGAAAAAAAGAAGAGACTTCCAATGTATCTATTTAGATTTCCCAGCTTCTCTCAAATAGATACATTAAAAGTCTCGTAACCATTCACTTTATGGTATACACCACCAGACCCCTCAGAGCCGCGATTGTTGACGGTGTATTTCTACTACTCCCCTTTAATGAAAGCCCGTTCCAGGCCAACATATCATAATTTTTATCAAGTATACTCGTTTTACCATATAAAGTCAAGAAAAAAGTCCTTGCAAAATCAGATTTTGCAAGGACTCTGCCGTGCGTTAGAGGATTCGAACCCCCGACCTTTTGGTCCGTAGCCAAACGCTCTATCCAGCTGAGCTAAACGCACATGTCTTAACAACAGTAGTTATTTTACAATGTTTTTCTACTGTTGTCAAGCACTATTTTAAAATTTATTTGAGCAATGCTGTCTCTAAATCGGTAAGCATATAATCAAGTGCTGTAATACCGCCTTCTGCAGTATACCATACAGCCGGATGCTCAAGATATACGATATTTCCGTTCTGGTAAGCATCTGTGCCCATAACCAGTTCATTTTCCATAATTTCCTGAGCTAACTGAGCGCCGTCTGTGCCGATGGCTGCATCACGGTCCATAACAAAGATATAATCCGGATTTAAAGAAACAATCAGTTCAAAGGAAGCTTCATTACCATGAGTGGCTGTTGTAGCTCCGCTGCTTTCGCCGCCTTCACTGTTTTCGCTGCCCTGGCCACCACGGCCGCCGCCTTCACCAGTTTCGCCGCTCTGGCCTCCACGGCCACCGCCGCCGCCATTGCCGCCACGGCCGCTTCCGCTGCTGCTTGCCGCTGCTTCAAGACCGATATTTTCAAATCCAATTTCCCGGCCGATGATGGAGCATCGTCCGTCATTTCCAAGAACATTAAAGCTTCCGCTTGTACACATACCAACAACGGCTGTCTTTCCTTCAGCAAATTCACCTAAAGCTGCAATTCTGTTGTCAAAGCCTTCCAGTTTTTCAGCGATTTCATCTTCCAGTCCGAAAATAGAAGCAACGGTTGTCGCATTGTCACGGACACTTTCAATAAGACCCTTTTCTGTATCTGTCGCTATGTAAACTACCGGTGCGATTTCACTTAAAGCGTCATAGGAAGCGCTCAGACGTCCGCCAATAAAGATAATATCCGGTTCACAAGCCATAACCGCTTCCAAATCCGCTTCTTTAATTGTTCCTAAATTTACAATATTTTCATCCTCTACATAAGACTGAAGATAATCAATCGTTGTATTGGCGCAGCCAACAACACGGTCGCCCAGTCCCAGGTTATCCAGAATGTCCAGGCATGCCAAATCCAGAATGGCAATACGCTGAGGGTCATAAGGAACCTCGATGTCACTTAATTCCGCATTGGCATTCAACGCCTGAATAGTGATTGTTTCCGGTTTTTCCTCGGAAGCTTCCTCTGTGGCCGATTCTGCGGCTGTTGTTGTTTCAGCGGCGCTTTCTGTTGTTTCTGTTGATGAGGACGAACTGCCGCTTCCGCAGGCTACAAGTCCGGCTACCATAACGGCCGCAAGTGTGAGAGATAAAATTTTTTTCATGTTCATAAAACTCCTTTCAAAAAAGTACTGAAATAATAGTAAATTAATAATAGATGGACAAAGGCCTTCCCTCTATTTCCATAATTTCAAAATCTACATTGTAGATTTCGGACAGATTCTCCTTCGTCATCACCTCCTCAACTGTGCCGAATTTTGCTATCTTTCCGTCTTTAAAAGCACAGATATAGTCTGAATAAAATGCCGCGTAATTAATCTCATGCAGCACTAAAATTACCGTCTTGCCCAGCTCATCGCAGAGCCGACGGACAATTTTCATCATATTTGTGGCGTGGTAGATGTCCAGGTTGTTGGTTGGTTCATCCAGAAGAACGTATTCCGTATCCTGTGCGATAACCATGGCAATGTAAGCCCGCTGTCTCTGTCCGCCGGACAGTTCATCAATGAACTGGTCTTCGAATTCCTGCAATTCCATATACTCGATTGCCCGGTTAATAATCTGTTCATCTTCCTTTGTTGTACGGCCACCGGAATAAGGAAACCGTCCAAAGGTTACAAGCTCCCGGACCGTCAGTTTCATTTGAACATTATTGGTCTGGGTTAAAATGGCCAGCCGCTTCGCCAGCTCCTTGCTTTTCCATTTTCCTATGTCTTTCCCTTCAAAATCCACAATACCGCTATCCTGAACAATCAGCCGGGATATCATTCCCATTACCGTAGATTTTCCGGCGCCATTCGGTCCTATCAAAGAAATGACCTTTCCCTTTGGAATCTCAAAGTTGACCGCATCCACCACGGTCTTTCCGTCATATTTTTTTGTCAAGTCTTTTACAAACATACATCAAACCCTCCTGTTTGCAAGCAGAAGATACAGGAAATAGATACCGCCGCCCACAGAAATAAATACGCTGATTGGAACCGAATAAACGTAAACACGCTCAACAATGAGCTGACCTCCGACAAGAACAATCATGCCGAAAAGGGTCGCCCCCAAAATCAGGTAGACATGACGGTAGGTTTTTAACAACTGCCTTGAAAGATTGGCGATAATCAATCCCAGGAAAGATATTGGTCCTACCATCGCCGTGGCTACGGCAATACACAGGGTAACACCCAACAGCAATCGGCGGATACATTTGTCATAGTCCACGCCCAGATTAACCGCCTGGTCTTTGCCAAGTGTAAGTACATCCAGCAATGCCAGTTCTTTCCGAAGGAAGAAAATCAACGCCGCAATAACGATTAATGAAAGAACAATAACCTCCGAATGAATATTGCTGAAGCTGGCAACCAGGCTCACCAGAAGCGTTTCATATTCATTTGGGTCCATAATACGTGTTAAAGTTGTCTGAATACTTGAGAAAAAGGAGGAGAGGACTGTACCAATCAATAACACGTATAGGACATTATGATGGGTTTTCTTAAATAAATAACTATAAATTACCGTAGCAACAATTCCCATCAACACCAAATCCACGATAAATGATAAATTCGTATTTACAGCTAAAAGACTGCCTGAACCGGCCACAAACACAACGGCCGTATGTATCAGTGTGTATAATGCATTCATGCCGAGCAGACACGGCGTAACAATGGTATTATTGATAATCGACTGAAAAACGATAGAAGCTCCGCCAATAGCAAAGGCTGTTATCAACATGACAATAAGCTTCGGAGTACGGATTTTCATTGAATACTGGACAAGCTTTGTATTTCCAAATTTAACTCCGATAACCATATAGCCGATGGCACACAATACGATAATAATCGCCATAATTGCTAATTTCCGCTGATTGGAACGAATCGCCTTTGTATTCACTTCGTATCGCCTCCTTCCTGGGCCGAAACAACGGCCGCACAACTGCTATGGCCGACGCCGCCCAAACGAACCGCTTTACGGCCATGATTTAATCGATAAATTAACAATCCCACAAAAATAATGCTTCCGACAATACCGATAATCAACTCAATCGGCAATTCATACGGTGCAATGACCACCCGGCCCAGCATATCGCATATCAGCACGAAAATCGCGCCAAACAGCCCCGTATCCACCAATGTACCTCGAATTTTATCGCCTTTGAACATGGCCACCAGGTTCGGTACAATCAGGCCGATATAAGAGATTGAACCCACGATGACAACTACCGAAGCCGTAATCATCGCCGCAATCGTCAGACCCATAAACAAAATGAGATTATAATGCACACCGAGATTCTGAGAAAAATCCTTTCCCATACCTACGATGTTAAAATGATTTGCAAATATAAACGCCAGAATGACCAGCGGCACCACCAGATAAACAATCTCATAGCGTCCGCGTATGACCATCGAAAAATGTCCCACCAGCCAGGTGGACAGCGCCTGGGTCATATCATACTTATAGGCCAGATAGTTTGTTATACCGTTGATGACATTGCCGAACATAATTCCGACCAGCGGTACCATGACCACATCCTTAAACTGAATCCTCTGAATAAACCATACAAATATCCAAGTCCCTAAAATTGCAAAAACAAAGGCTAAAATTGCCCGGCTCCATAAGGTTGATTTCGGCATAAATAAAAGCGCCAGTAAAATTCCGAACTGGGCCGATGAAATTGTTGCTCCGGTTGTCGGTGAAACAAACTTATTCATGCACAATTGCTGCATAATCAGACCAGCCACACTCATTCCTACGCCCGTACATAAAATCGCCAACAGTCGGGGCAGCCGTGAAATCAAAAATATCTCTATCTGCATCACATCGCCGCTTAACAGTGAAGATAATTCCACATCCAAAACTCCGATGAACAATGACCAGACAGACAATACGGCTAATACAACTGCGAGAAAAATTGTTATTCCATATTTTTTAATAATGAGGACCTCCCTTCTTCTGTAGTTAGCTTTTGCTAATATAAAGACAAAAAAAACGCGCAGAGCGATGAAAACTGGTCTTACGTGTTCATCACACTACGCGTTGCTCAACTATAGTAACACATGACTAACTTGCTTTCAAGTCTTTATATTGATAATCTTTCTCACTTATCAAAAAGGGCTTGCCCGGAGTTCTCTTCACAAAAAACTCCGGGCAAGCCCTTTGATTCATGTATTACTTTTTCTTTCGGCTATATACAAATATGCCTGCCAGTAATATTGCGGAAACTATCAGAATTCCAATCGCCGCCGTCATATTTATGCTGTCGCCTGTCTTTGGCGAATCAATCTTTCTGGCCTGCTCAAAGGTTACAGAAACCGTATGATTCGCATTCACCGACTTAAAGGCATATTTATTATTTTCAACCTTGACCTCATATCCGTCAATATATACTTTGGATATTTTATAGCCGCTATTCGGTTTAAAAGTAAACTCAACGTCTTTGCCGTTGGCTACGGTCACATTGCCCTGAGGAGTTATCGTTCCATTCGCTCCGGCTGTTGCCGTAATCGTATAGACCGTAACCGGCGCTTCCGTCACTTTAAACGGGATAGTCACAGTACCTATGACGCCCGTAGCCTTCCAGGCTCCGCCGGTATACTCTTCTCTCTCAAAGTCCACACTTAAACGATAATTTCCAACCTGAACCAATGTAAACGGTATGGTGTATCCGTCTTTCCACTGATTAAAGGAATCCTTTCCCCAGTTCCACGTCCGAGGAATCCACCGGCTGTCACCCTCCGCCGGATTGACATTATCCATTCCATTACCGACGGCCGCTGCTGTCAGTTTCGTACCGGAGACATAAGCGCCATCCACCGCAATGCCCGTTACTGTCGAGCCTTCAAACGGAAGTAACGTCTTATACATGATACTTTCACTGGCAAGGCTCTCCATTGCCTCAGCCGCATTATATTTTATCCGCACCTTAAACAAATATTCGGTATTCGGATTCAATCCGGTAAACTCAGGACTTTCCTGCCACAAAATATCTTCTTCTGACTGGGCGGAAATCTGCGCTTCACCACCTGCAACCGCATCAGCCAAAGCAATGCCATATTCGCCGTTCTCTATCGCTGCCAGAGTAATCGTGGTTTCCGTTCTTGCAGCCATTCCCGGCGTACCCGGTGCAGCAGCCGCCGAAGCCAATGTCTTAATCGTCACAGGTTCACTTACGGCTGCCACATCATTGCCTTTCAGTTCACCTAAAACAAATTGATATTCCGTCGCCGGCGCTAAATTTTCAAAAACACCGTCTTCATTCCACTGAATCTCCGTATCCGAGATATATCGTCCGTAACCAATCTTATGGCCCTCCTGCGGAGCAGTCTTTGCCGTATTCAAAATGATACTGGTATCCGTCGCCGCCTTCTTTACCGGTGTTTCCGCCATTTTTTCAGGTACGGCCGCCGACTCAGGCTCTTTATCCTCCGGATTCAATGGAGGCTCCGTATCGGATGGTTTTGTCGATTTCACAGTCTCCGTTTCCGGTTCCGTTGCTTTTGTCGCAGGTTCCGTCGATTTCGTCGATTCTGTCGTCGGTTCCGTTGATTCTGTTGTCGGTTCCGTCGATTTCGTCGATTCTGTTGTTGGTTCCGTTGATTCTGTCGCAGATTCCGTCGATTTCGTCGATTCTGTCGTCGGCTCCGTCGATTCTGTTGTCGGTTCCGTTGACTCTGTCGTCGGTTCCGTCGATTCTGTTGTCGGTTCCGTCGTTCCTTCCGTTGATTTCGTCGTCAGAGTCGTTTCCTCCGGATTTGTCCTAATCTTTTCCGTGATTGGTTCAACCGCCGCATCCTCTGTTTTCAGACGTTTTCCAAAAGTATATTCTTCATCGGCTTCCAAGTCGGAAAATGTAACTGTTGTCTTCTGTGTTTTTTCATCTTTCGTATACTGTTTCTCTTCCGCCCATTTCCAGATAAGTTCATCGCCATCCGCTATCTGAATGGCATAAACATATCCGTCTTCCGCTTTTAAAGTAATGCTGTCTGAGTTCTTTGAATCCACTTCGATATTGACCTTTTCATTCTTTTCCGCCGCATAAACACCGGCCGGAACAGAAAATGCAGTGGTCATCATCAAAACAGCCATTAAAAGCACGGCAAATAATCTGAGTTTCTTTCTTTTCATACCTTTCACCTCACTCCAATATATCTATTTCCTTTTTCTTTCACACCTATAGTTTATCATATAAGCGAGAAAAAGCCCATTCTTTTTTTTGACAATTTTTCATTCGAAAGCTTTTTGTAAGAAATTTTTATGAAATGAACATAAAATAAGTCCCAAGTCTTTTTCAGAAAAGGGACTCGTTTAAGGTTATTTTATTGTTTCAGTTCTCTATTTATTCAATGAATAAATATAAGTTTCATAATCTTTAAGTTTATCATACAAAACCACTTTTCGATGCAATCCCATTTTCTCCATCAACTGATAATGAAGCGGATGATGATAAATAATATAAATCTCTCTTGGATACATTTGAACACTCTCTAATATTTTTTTGAGAACCTGTTCTAATATTTCCAACGAAAAAGGATTAAAAAAGAAAAACACATCATATTCTCCATAATCCTTAAATTTCAACGCATTCGCGCATATACATTTTACATCCGGATATTTAAGTATCCTCATGTTTTTCCGTGCTATACGAATCAAATTTTCATCGAGGTCTATTCCGGCTACATTTTTAAAATTGAACTTTTTTGCAATTTTCAAAACGGCTCCTTTGCCGCAGCCGACATCCAGGAAGCTGCTTTCGCGAAAATCCATATTCATACTTTTAAATATTAACTCCATGTGTTTTTCCGGAGTTTTGCAATAACCATTATATTCATCTGAATTTATAACCAGTTCATTTGCAGCAGGCAAAGTAAAATCAAGCCCTCGAATCTTCTCGTAAAGATATTCCAAAAGAAATATTGCATATCTGCGAATTTTAATTATTTTCTTTTTCATTTTCTTCCTCCTGTACTCCATATAATAGTATTAAATACGTCCAGAACAGGTACCGCAAGCTACGCTCCTTTCCAATTATACCCGATTTTCTGGGTATATCCATTATACCCTTTTTTACGGGTATATTCAACCTAATTATTCTAAAATATAATTGCTTCTAAAAGGAGGAATATTATGATTGATTACAGCCCACTCTGGAATACATTGAAAAAGAAAAAAATTTCAACCTATCGCCTTTTAAAAGAATATAATTTTTCTAAAGGAACCCTGGATTCTTTAAAACATAATAGAAGTGTTACTTTAAACACAATAGATACGCTCTGTATGATTCTACAGGTACCCATAGAAGATATTGTAAATATTACATACGACAGAGACTCAAAAGACTTATAACGACTTTCATCATTTTTCTTCTGTTCAATTTGATGAAAGTCATTTTTTATAATAAAAAAAGAAACACTGAATCATCAATGTTTCTCTTGCTTTTAGAAGATGCCGGCGACCGGAATCGAACCGGTACGATTGGTTAAAATCGCAGGATTTTAAGTCCTGTGCGTCTGCCAGTTCCGCCACGCCGGCATAAAAATGGGACCTACAGGGCTCGAACCTGTGACCCTCTGCTTGTAAGGCAGATGCTCTCCCAGCTGAGCTAAGATCCCATGTACATATATTATATCATTTCTGATTAAATATATCAATCTTAATTTTATATTTTTTCATACTCTACAGGCCTTGTTTTTCCTGAGTGGACCTTCGGGGACTCGAACCCAGGACCGACCGGTTATGAGCCGGTTGCTCTAACCAACTG
>CABUAW010000039.1 GCA_902489645.1 uncultured Lachnospiraceae bacterium
TGTATACAGTTAAACCCAGTAAAATCAACGCATGAGGGGAACTGGCTACATTTTAATTTCCAATTTGAGCGGGGAGTCGGTTATTTTACTTCCGGATGGTTGGAACATAATGCGGAAGGGATGGCTGAGTTTATAAGCCATGGAGGGAAAGCCAGATGGATTACCAGTCCTATATTGGATGAAAAAGATTTGGAAGTATTTCGAAAAATTACAGAGGAAGAACGGGAAGCTTATTTGGGAAGGCTCATTGATTTTAGCGTCGAGAAACTGCAGTATGAGATGAAAAAGGATGCCAGAAATTTATTGGCATGGATGATTCATGACGGTGTACTGGAAATGCGGTTTGCCGTTCCTGTCGGGCAGTTAGAAGGTGGAGATTTCCACGATAAATTTGGCAGTTTTTATGGCGAAAATAATAATATTGTAGCGTTTACAAGTTCCATTAATGACAGCCAAAAAGGTTTTGTTAACTATGAAGGAATTATGGTCTTCTCAACCTGGATGGGAACAAAAGCCTATGTTGATGTTGTAACAAATAAGTTCAAAAAGATATGGAATCATCAAGATGCAAACTTAAATTGTTATCGAATGACAGATGCTGTAAAAAATAAGATTTTTCAATTGCGGACATCTGAACGGCCGTATAACCTGTCAAAGGTTCAAAAAGATAGATGGCGTCATCAGGATGAAGCCATGGAGTGTTTTCTGAAAAATAAGAATGGAATATTAGAAATGGCAACAGGAACCGGAAAGACATTTACGGCTATAAAGATTGCAAAGCATATGATAGATACTGGAAAGGTTAAAAGAGTTGTCGTCTGTACTTTTGGAAATGATTTATTAGAACAGTGGCATAAAGAAATTTTGCTGCATATGGAAAATGTTGCCGTGTTCAGATATTATGAATCAATATATAAAGATTTGGCGCAGTTTTTATTATACAAGAAGCCGGGAGTAATGATTTTGACGTTGGATGCAAAACGTGTAAAGGATACCATTCAGCGTTTGAATCGTCGGGATATGCAGGCCAAAGAGACAACCTTGTGGATTTTTGATGAAGTACATCGGCTGGGAGCTAATTCTCTGCGTCAAAGTTTATCCGGGATGATACAATCCTTTCAATATCGCTTAGGTCTAAGCGCAACTCCATTACGCGAATTTGATGAGGCAGGTAATCAGTTTATCAGAGAAGAAGTAGGTAAAGTAATTTTCCGGTTCGATTTGAAAGATGCTATAGAAAAAGGAATTTTATGTGAATTTAACTATATTCCCATGGAGTATGAGCTGACAGATGAAGAGAAAAGAAAAAAGAGGGATATTATTGCCAAGTATGAAGTAAAAAAAGCCAGAGGAGAGTTCGTAGATGATACGGCTATGTACCGGGATTTGGCTATGGTAAATAAAACTTCTATGTCAAAATTGCTTTTGTTCAGGAAATTAATATCTGAAAAAACAGAACTGTTGAATCGTTGTATTATTTTTGTGGAAACCATGGAATATGGGGAAGAGGTTCAGCGAATCTTAAACGATTATGTTTATAAATACCATACATATTATGCAGATGACCAGAAAAATGAACTGACCAGATTTAGCCGGGGAGAAATTCAATGTTTACTAACATGTAAAAAAATCTCTGAGGGAGTGGATATAAAATCGGTTAAAAATATTTTCTTATTTTCTTCAGATAGAGGTAAGTTGGTTACGACGCAAAGAATAGGTCGGAGTTTGCGGATAAATTCGGAGGAACCTGATAAAAAAGCAAATATTGTGGATTTTATTTGTCTGTCAACAAAGAATAATGAGATAGAGGAAATACAGGCGGATAAAGAACGGAAGGAATGGCTGGAGGATTTAGCTGAAACCAGGAGGAAGGAATAAATGAAATTATACACAGAGATGAAAGCTGCGATTAGCGATACAGCGGATAAATTAGAAGAAACGGACGAATTTCGAAGAAGATTTAAAAAAATGATAGAGAACTATTTTTCAGAAACTTGTTCGTTATCGGATATAGAAAATGTCATTAATTTATCGATAAGTGCGGAGGATAAACAGTGCGAATAGAAATAGCAGGCTGGAAATATGTTAATATCAGAAAGTTTGAAGATTTTGAAATTAATTTAGCAGACAAATCCGGGAAAATTACTTTACTTATGATGCGGAACGGAACTGGAAAAACGACAACGATTCATTTGATTCGTGCGGTATTGAGTGGTCTTGCTGAGAAATGGAATTCCGATGAAGTTAGAGCTTTTGCGCCTTCGAATGACGCTGTGAAAAAGGGAGAATTTCATTTAAAGATAAAATATGACCATAAACTATATCATTATATTTTGCACTTGGATTACGAGATTGGAAAAGCCTATTATGAGACAAGCCGGTTTGAACGGAGAGGCGGATTGGAGAGCGGACGCCAGATGCCCCATGAACTTAAAGGATTGATGAATCAGGAAAACTTTGTCAATCGGTTTATTTTTGATGGAGAGCAGGCCAGGAAGACACTGGGGTCAGGAAATCGGGAAGCTGAGAAATCGATTGTTTATTTATATCAGGTAAACAAATTAGACGAACTGATAGGGGATATTAAGGACCTGGTGAAGAGAAAACAGGAAAATTCAGAAAAATCATTAGAGAGAAGTATAAAAATATTTAGAAGTAAAATGGAAAAAGGAGAGAAGAATTATTATCGTTTATTAGAGGAACAGAAACGGTACAGGGCGGAAATAGAGCTTAGTGAAAAAGCCTTACAGGATTTGGAACAAAGATACAGCGACATTATTGCGGAGGATGATAAGTTAGAACAGGAGCAGAGGACACTGGCTGAAAATGAAAAAGAAAAAAAGCTTCAATTGAGTAAAGGAATAAATGAAATTCTGAAAGAAAGTAAGCAGCCGTATAATGTCAGCAGCATTTTTGATGAGCGTTTAAAATGGTTGTCTAAAAATATGCAGGTATTGAAATTGCCGAAGGCGACAGCTCAGGAATTTTTCAAGGAGTTGGCGGAGGGAACAAGATGCATTTGCGGACATGAAATCGGAGAAAAAGAAAGAGAATTGATTTTAAAAAATTCCGAAAAGTATTTGGGAATCGAGCAGTTTTCGACATTAAATGTTATTAAACATAAAATACGGGAGTATGAATGTTCGGATATAATTTACCGGAAACTGGAAGAGGTTGGAAACTGTGTGGATGATTTACGGAGAATACATAATGATATGGAACGGATTGCCATTGAAGTTGCAGGCAGAGGAAATACAGAGGTATTGGAAATAAAAAAACAGATGAATCAGCTTCGCGGGAATCTATTAAAGTATGAAGAAAAATGTGAAAGACTGGAAACGAAAGATTATGTGATGCATCCGGATTTGAATGAAAATACGAATATTGAAAAAGCCAGAAGGTTTTGGGATACGGCGAGGGACAATTATTTAAGAGTGACAGATACGTATGCATTTACTAAAAAAGCAGAAAAGGTTATTGGATATATTCAGGCGATAAGAGAAAATACATTAAAAAATTTAAAGGAAAATATTTTAGAAACAGCCAATATGAAAATAAAGCAAATGATATCCAATGATTCTATAGAAATAGAGAAAATAGACGGTGATTTATTATTGAAGAATCGCAGAGGCCTGAGTGAAGGACAGACGTTAGCTGTGGCATATGCTTATATAGGGTCGCTATTTGAACATTCAGAGATAGAATTTCCTTTTGTGGTAGATTCTCCGGCCGCTTCTATGGACCTGGAAGTCCGAAGGGAAGTTGCAGCCGTATTGCCAAGATTATTCCAACAACTGATTATATTTGTGACATCCGGTGAAGTGGCCGGCTTTGCCGAATCTTTTTATGCGTTGGATAATGTAGAATATGTAACGGTAGAGGAAAGAGATAATTTGATTCGATGTATCGAGGGCAAAGACTACTTTTCACAATTTCAGGTTGAGGAGGGATAAAAATGCCGTTTCGGATGCCGGTAAAAACACGAAGGTTTTTTAAAGATATCTATGATAAAAAGAATAAAGACGGGATGAAATTGAAACTGCAATTTGACGGTTATTATTTTTCTTTATTGGTTGGTTTAGCCAGCGGAATGTATGATGCGGAGGCTGAGCTGGAAGGCAGCGAATTTTTTGATGAGTATCCTCAGGAATACAGTGAAAGTAAGGAATATATAGCGGCTTTATTGATTGCTACGGAAATACAGCTTCAGGGCATTGCAGAGGAAGATGCGGAGGCCATGGAACAGTTAATGAAAGATTTCATTGAACCGAAGTCAAAGACATTGCTGACACTTAAGGGAGAACAGAGATTAAATCAATATGCGGCCAGAGGAATTGACCTTATGATTGAAGAATTCGGGGATGCTCCTCTGGAACTGGATGTATTTTTGAGAGAATACTTTGAATATTTTCCTAAAGGATAAAAAGTAGCGGTATAAAAATACAAAGGAGAAAACATTATGGCAGATATTGAAGGAACAGTATGCAGCGTGGAAAAATTCCTCTCGACCCAGAAAGTCGAATTTTTTATGTCAAGTGAACAGGAAGAAAAAGTACAGTTTTCTTTAGCGGCGGGACGAAAATATATCATACCTTATTTCCAGCGCGAAATACGATGGAAACAAGAAAATATGATTGAATTATTAAAAGATATCGATGACGGTTCCTGCTTTTTGGGAAATATTATCTTAACAAATACCAAATATGGGGAATATGAAATCCTGGATGGGCAGCAGCGATTGACAGCGCTTTTAATGATTACAATTTATCTGCACAATACTTATGAAAAAATTTTTATCAAAAAGTTTGATTTTTGTCCGATTGAAAATCAGGGCTTTGAAAAACTCATGTTGTTGATAGAAAATGGATTTGACGATAAAAAATTGTCCGATGAAGAGAGAGAAGCGTTGGAAGCCAGCGATATTTATAAGCAAAAAGAAAATTATAAGCGTTTATGGGAAATAATCGGGGAGTCCAACATAATTCATCCGGAGAAAGTTGCCGTCTATTGGGATAAGCTGCGAAAATGTAAGCTTAATGTGATTGTCAATAATGAAAAAGATTCGAAAAGCAGTATACGTTATTTTTTGGACGTCAATGTAAAAGGGGTAAAACTGGATACAGAGGATATTTTTAAGGCGTATTTGTTTAGTAATACAGCAAGCCGCAGTTTGAATGAAGATATTTTTGAAAAATGGAAGGAAATAAAAAAAGCATCGATTCATTTGAATAGTATCAAAGGAAAAATTTATCCATTAATGCTGACTGTTTCACAGTATTTTTATTGTGATTTGTATTTAAGTAATCCATCAAGATATAAAAATTTAGAGTTTTATGATAATTTTACATTGAAGCGGAAACTGGAAACTTCGAATGGGGTTACTTATCAGAAAGGCGAACATATCATAAAGACAATCAATGATAATCAATATATGCTTAAAGCGTTGGACGAGATGACCGGGTTTCTCAATTTTGTCAGCGATGTTATTGAAAATGACCAACCGGGGCAAAAGCAGAGAGAACTTTTACGTAAACGCGGTAAAATTGAAGTTGGCGAAGGGAAGATTATTTACAACTTTATAAAGAAAATTATGCTGGACACCTTGGATGCACCGAAGATTTTAGTTATGAAGTATGTTCTGGATGTTATGATGAATGAGAATTCTTCAAAAAGTGATTATAAAAAGATTTATGGTGTTTATTTTTTATCGATACTTTTTGTTTTATTTGGAGAAAAGAAAAGCAGTGCAGAGATATCAAACATTGTCAGAGCTAAAGACTGGTATGCAGAATTAATGAAACAGATAAAAAAATATTTGAATCCGGCAGAATCTGCAATGAAACAAGTCGATGTTCAGAAAAAATATACGATTAAAGATAACGACCAGGACGATAAGTTCCGATGTAAGTCATTGGCTACGGTGTATAATTTTTTTGAAATTAAGAAGGATGGTACAAATGGCGGGGAAACTGTAGGGATAAAGAAAGGAAAGCTTACAGAGTTGGCCGAATATGTAACCAATGACAGAGATTACAGTATAGAGCATTTTGTAATTAATGATAAGGGTAATTATTCAATAAATGTTGGAAGCAGAATATTGGAGGACAAATATCCGTCTGGTATCGGTGTGAACAGCAAATCTTTATTTAATTTTATTTTTATTCCCCAAAAGCATAACAATGAAATGGACAATATGCTTTTATGCGATAAGATGGATTATATTGAAAAAAATGTGGAAATAAATTGTGAATACTCTCAAATGGCTTATGATATATTTAAAAATAATATGAAGCCTTTCCCAGTCATAGCGGCATCGGATACGGATGATGAAGCTAAGAAAAAATGGAGAGACTATTATGTCAATGATTTCAGAAACCAGTATGCGGCGTGTGTAAAGCTAATTGTTGAGAATGTCCAGTATAAATTCCATAATATGATGAATTGAGCAACATAGGAATGGGTATTTCTTTCTTGTGTTCATAAAATATCTGTTATATAATATAGAATAATGCCTGCAACAAAATGATGTGCAGGCATTTTCGAATGAGAGGATTACGGATGATTACAAAGCAAGATATACAAAATACATATAAAATAGTGCAAAAGTTATATTTGGAAGATGATATTCCATGGGTTATTGGTTATTCAGGAGGAAAAGACAGTACAGCGACATTGCAGTTGGTATGGCTCGCCTTGTCCGAGCTGTCCGAATTGGAGAGAAATCATAAGCCGATTCATGTGATTAGTACGGATACGTTAGTGGAGTCCCCGGTTATTGCAAAATGGGTGGAAAAATCTTTGGATTATATCCAGCTTGAAGCCGGGAAACAGCATATGCCTTTTATTAAACATCGATTGACTCCCCAGGTGAATGATACTTTTTGGGTGAATCTTCTGGGGAGAGGATATCCGTATCCAAGGGTTACGATGCGCTGGTGTACAGACCGGTTAAAAATTAAACCTTCCAATAAATTTGTAAAGGATGTTGTATCAGCCTATGGAGAAGCCATTCTTTTGTTGGGGACGAGAAAGGCAGAAAGCGCACACCGGGCTCAGAATATGGAATATTATGAAAAAATGCGAGTGAGAGATTATTTAAGTCCAAATGGAAGTATTCAGAATGAATTGGTATTTTCTCCGTTGGAAAATTGGACCGATGATGACGTTTGGTATTTTTTGCTGCAGTATAAGAATCCGTGGGGATATTCAAATAAAAATTTAATGAGCCTGTATCGAGGTGCTTCTGCGGATGCAGAGTGCCCGATTGTCATGTCTGCGGATACGCCGAGCTGTGGAAAAAGCCGTTTTGGCTGTTGGATGTGTACGATGGTCGAAAAAGATAAATCTATGGAAGCCATGATAATGAATGATGCTCAGAAGGAATGGATGACACCGCTGTTGGATTTGCGTAATGAAATTGGAGATGCAGAAGCCGACAGAGAGCGGAGAGATTTCCGTAAAATGCGGGGAAACGTTTTCTTATATAACGGAAAACTTGTGCATGGTCCATATAAAAGGGAAGTTCGTGAAAGATGGCTCAGACGGTTATTGGAGGTCCAGAAGCAGATTAATGAGGATGGCCCGGAAGAATTTGCTGATTTGGAATTGATTACGAAAGAAGAGTTAAATAAAATTAGACAGATATGGCTTGAAGAAAAGCATGAGTTTCAGGATAGACTTCCCGAAATTTATGAAGAGGTCATGGGGAAAAAGCTGGAATTGGAATATCATTCAGGAAGTGCCTATGGTGATGAAGAATGGCAGCTTCTTCAAAAGGTATGCGTCGATATGTATAAAGAAGAAGAGCTGGCTTTTGAATTGTCCTACCGTCTGATTGATATTGAAAATCGATTTTCCACCTTGCAGAAAAGAAAAGGTATTTACAGTAGTTTGGAAAATGAAGTGAAGAAGTGTTATTTCAGCGGTGAAAAAGATGCGGAAGAATTTGCCTATCAGAGATTAAATTGGAAAAAAGAGATGGGAGTATCTTATGACCTGAAAGCCGAGAAAAAAGAAGACCTGGCCGAGTGGGAAGAAGGCGGAGGAAGATAAGATGAAATTAAAAAAGCTTGTACTCCAAAATATAGGAGCTTTTTTAAATAGAAATGAAATTGATTTTGAATGTGATTCGCCGATTATTTTAATTGGCGGATTCAATGGACGTGGAAAAACGACGATTCTTGAATCCGTATTAGTCGCACTTTATGGAAAACGTTCCGGCAATCTGATTGGTAATCGTCAAAAGTTCGAGGATTATTTATATAAAATAAGTAATAAAAATGGTGAAAGTGTCGAATGTTTTATTGAGTTGTCTTTTCAGATTCATGTGGATAAAGAGCTTTGGAATTATAAAGTCAGAAGGTATTGGGACAGGGAAAGACGGCTTCTAAAAATGTACACAGATGTATGGAAAAATGGAAATAAAGATAAAGCCCTTTCTGAAAGCTGGGATATGTTTATTGAAGAGATATTGCCCCAAGCTATAGCACCCTTCTTTTTCTTTGATGGAGAAAAAATTTCTGAACTGGCCTCTGAGGAAAATGAAGAGCAGTTCAGTGATTCAATTAAAGCTCTTTTGGGAGTCGATGTCATTGAACGGTTAATTCGTGACCTGCATGTTGTGGAAAGTAATAAAATAAAACAAATTCATAAAAATAGATTTACGGTTGAACTTCAGGAACAGGAAAGCCAATTAGAGGCTTTGAAGAGACAGATGAATCTTACAAAAGAACAGATAGAGGAGCAGAAGAAAGCGTATACAGGTCTGGAAAACGAATTGGAGACGTTGGAAGAACGGTATGCAGCGGCTGGAGGATATTATGCTGTTCGGAGAAAAAATATTGAAAAAGAGTATGAACAGACGGTAGTAAAAAAACGTGAAATCGATGATAAGTTATTGGAAATGGCTGCCGGAGATTTACCACTAAAAATGGTAAGCGGATTATTGAAAGATGTTTCTGTGCAGACAGACAGAGAGCAGGAGCAGAAAGCGGTTCGGATACTTTTAAGTAAGGTTCCGGAATTTTATGAAGAATACAAGAAAACAAAAGAAGTTGGCGATATGGATGCCTTTCTTTCCTTTGTTGGCGCCAAATTAGAAACGATGCCCATACTTTATGATTTGGATGACGAATCCGGATTTCGATTAAAAAATCTGGAAAAGGTATTTCACAAAGAGGCTGCTGAAACCCGTCATTTATTGGATGAAAAAGAACGGCTCATTCGCAGGATGGATGAACTGGAAAACTACTTACTGATTAAAGTAGATGATGCGTCTATTCATGCAATATTTGAAGAAATAAAAATAAAAACAGCCCGGAAAGCAATTCTCAATGAAAAAATTATTCAGTTGGAAAAGTCGCTGGAGGATTTGAAAGAGTCGCTGACTAAATTGGAAAAAGGTCGGATACGGATACTGGAAAATGTGGTAAAAAGTCTTGAAGATGAGGATGAAGCAAAACGAATTGTAAAATATGTACAGCAACAGATACATATTTTACAGGCTTATAAATTGGAATTGCAAGAGTTGAAAGTGAACCGGTTATCGAAGAAAATATCGGAATGTTTCACACGGCTGATTACCAAAGAGGGGTTGATTGAAAATATATGTATTGATTCCAAAACGCTGGCCTTTTCCTATTACGATAAACAAGGTCAGGAAGTTGACAAGATGATTTTATCAGCGGGGGAAAAACAGTTGTTGGTTATTGCCATGCTTTGGGCTTTAGGAATTTGTGCGAATACTGAGTTTCCATTAATTATCGATACGCCATTGGCCCGATTGGATTCAAAGCACAGAGCCAGTTTGATAAATAATTATTTTCCATATGCGAGTGAACAGGTAATTATCTTGTCTACGGACCAGGAAATAGGAAGCACAGACTATGCATTATTAAAGCCAAATGTCGGCAAAGAGTATATTTTACAGTATCATGATAGTACGATGAGTTCAACTATCGAAGAAGGATATTTTGGAGGGTTGGCCGAATGATTTTAAAACAGATTAAACTTTCTGTGCAGGATAAAGAAAAATTGTCCCGGTTAAAAGGAAAGACAGGGATTCAGAACTGGAACGTTTTATGCCGATGGGCTTTGTGCATTTCTTTGAGAGAGCCTTCCGTCCCGGTGGATATTGAACAACCGGCTGACAGCAACACCGAAATGTCCTGGATAACATTTGGCGGGGAAAATTATAAACTGTATGAGGCTTTGATAAAAGCAAGATGTGTTAAGGATAATTTGCCGACAGACAATGCAACCCTTGCAAAGTATTTTAAATTGCATCTAAGCCGGGGGATTGCATATCTTTCCGGGACGAATACGATTAAATCATTGGACGATTTGCTGATGTTCGCACTGAATGAGAAAGGGGAATAGAGATGGCTCTCTATTTAGATTACAATGCGTCGACGCCGATTGATGAAGATGTTTTGAATTTAATGATTGATGTGTATAAAAATGAATATGGTAATGCAGATAGCCGTACACATGTTTATGGAAGCGAAGCAAAAAAGGTTGTCGAAAAAGCGAGAGAACAGGTGAGCGAATCCCTGAAAATTAAAAAAAATGAAGTTATTTTTACCAGTGGTTCTACGGAAAGTAATAACCTGGCGATTTTGGGACTCAAAGAATATGGGATTAAAGAAAATAAAAAACATATTATAACAACTTCTATAGAGCATAAGTCGGTTTTGGAACCGATAAAAAAATTGGAACAGAGTGGGTTTGAGGTGGATATTGTCCAGCCACGGCAAAATGGCCGGATTGATGTACAAAGTGTCATAGATAAGGTGCGGGAGGATACGCTGTTAATCAGTGTTATGCATGTTAATAATGAAACAGGAACGATTCAACCGGTAGAAGAGCTGGGAAACTATTTAGAAAAAAAAGATATTTATTTTCATGTGGATGCTTCGCAAAGCTGCGGTAAACTGGTGGAAGAGCTGCAAAGGCTGAAATATGATTTATTATCAATTTCTGCCCATAAAATGTGCGGGCCGCAGGGTGTGGGGGCATTGATTTCCAGAATTAAAAACGGAAAGAAGATACCTTTGGAACCAATTATGTATGGCGGTGGACAGGAAAGTGGTCTGAGGTCAGGAACATTGCCGGTGGCATTGATTGCAGGGTTTGGGCTGTCCTGTGAGAAGTGTTTATGTAATTGCATCAAAAACCGTGAAGGGTATAAAGAAAATCAGAAGAGGCTGCTGCAATTAATCGATAAAGGTCAGGTTCAATATGACATTAACGGAGATATTAATTTTTCTGTGGGGAACACATTAAATATAAGTTTTAAAGGAATCGACTCCGAAGCATTTATGTTAATGAATCAAAAAATGATAAGCGTATCCAATGGTTCTGCGTGCAATTCTTCATACACTTATAAGCCAAGTTATGTTCTTCAGGCTATGGGACTTGATGAAGAAAGAGTAGAAGAGGCCATAAGGATTAGTTGGGGAAAAGAAAGGATGGACTTTGGCGAATTTATAGAAATAGTGGATTGGATTCGAAGAGAACAAAGCTGACATAAGATAAAAAGTGCTGGAGAAGGGAAAAATATGGGTATAAAAGCTGGAATATACGATTCGTGGAGTATCATAAATAACACTGTGGTCATTAAAAGGACAGATAAATCCTTTTTTGCATATAGAGGTTCCGCCATTCCGAAGGAATTGAGAGAATTTTTTGATGCAGAGGCGTTGACAAATGACTCCGTAAATCAAGATGTGGTTCTGGTCTTTGAAGGAAAGGAATATACCGGATATTTAAATGTTGATAAATTAGAGCGGTTGAGAATTTTGTGGCGGGTTGATTTACAAAAGAAAATTGAAGAATATTATCCTAAAATGAAGCAGTCCCGCATGTCGTCCTTTCCCGTAGCCCAGTATACAAAAATCGGAAAATATCGGTTTCTGATGGAATTTGTAAATTCAGAGTTTTATCGGGCCGGAGACGAGGATATTGTTACTGTCGTTGATATTGGGAAGTATAAGGGGCGTTCCGAGGGGAGATTAAAAGCGTACTACACAACTTTGCATGAAAGAAATCCGAAAAACAGAGAGGCGGCCATCCGCATACATGGTGTCGATTGTAAAGTATGTGGTATGAACTTTGGGAAGATGTATGGAGAGCTTGGAAAAAATTATATAGAAATTCATCACAAAAAACCATTGTATTTAACAAAAGAAAATGTGCCGATAAATATTAAGACAGATTTAGTGCCCGTATGTCCCAACTGTCATCGGATGCTGCATCGGTATAAAGACAGAATATTGTCGATTGAGGAATTAAAAGCGATTATTGAGAATCAAAAGTGATGGAGGTGCTGTAGTGACAATACTTTGTTTTATTATTGGATATGTATGCGGCAGCATTTTAACGGCGGAGTTTGTCGCCAGAAAATTTACCGGTAAAGGCGCGACAAAAATTGGCACCGGAAATCCGGGGATGGCGAATATAATGGCGCAGGTGGGCAAAAGAGCCGGTTTTATTGTGTTGGCCGGAGACATTGCAAAGACATTAGGGGCTTTTGCAATAGCCTGGCTTATAGCGGGCAGTTCTCTGGGAAAGAACGTTTTTCTCTGGAGCGGTTTTGGGGCTCTGATGGGGCATAATTTTCCGGCCTGGCGAGGATTTAGGGGTGGAAAGGGCGTCACGGTTACATGTACATGGTTGATTATTTTTATGCCGATATGGGGAACTTTAAGCTGCATTATTGGCGGTGTGGTGACTGTGATGACCGGGTACTTGCCTTTAGGGGCCATTTTAATTCCTATGGTTGCGATTCCCTTTGCCTTTTTATTTGAAGGAGTTGAAGCGGGAGTTTTTATGGTGCTTGCTTTTGGAATCATGGTAGGAAAGCATTATCGTGGATGCCTACGAATTATAAAAGGACAGGAAAAGAAATATGGCCGGTCATCCGTGAGATGACCGGCCATATTCAGCTTACAATGTCTTATAGATTCCGGTGGCCTTACCCAGTTCCCAAAAAGCTACTGCACTGGCTGCGGCGACGTTCAGAGAGTCCACGCCGTGAGACATGGGGATACGCACTGTATAATCACAGTTGGCAATGGTGGATTTGGCCAGTCCGTCCCCTTCGGTGCCGAGAATAATGGCCAGTTTTTCTTCGGTTTTGAGCCTTGGGTCATCAATAGAAATGGAATTTTCACTTAAAGCCATAGCGGCCGTTTTAAAACCGAGTTTGCGCAGATTTTTCAGGCTTGAGCCGGGCCATTCTTCCGATTCATTGCCGAGAAAGGTCCATGGCACTTGAAAAACTGTTCCCATGCTGACCCGAATAGCCCGGCGGTATAACGGATTGCTGCAGGCCGGAGTGAGCAGGACAGCATCCATATTGAGGGCTGCTGCGGAGCGGAAAATAGCGCCGATATTTGTCGGATTCATGACATTTTCAAGGATGGCGATACGACGTGCGTTCTCGCATGTTTTTTCAACACTTGGCAAAGGCGGGCGGTGCATAGCGCACAGTACACCTCGGGTCAGTTTAAATCCGGTCAGCTTTGTTAAAACTTCAAAATCGGAAGTATAGACGGGGATGTCTCCACATCGGGAGATAACGTCACGGGCCTGTCCTTCGACATGCTTTCGTTCAAGCAGAAGAGATACCGGAATACAGCCCGCATCCAGGGCACGTTCAATGACCTTTGGGCTTTCAGCGATGAAAAGGCCTTTTTCGGGTTCATGACGATTGAGTAATTGGTTTTCTGTAAGACGGGCATAGACATCCAGCTCAGGCGCCTCAAAATCAGTAATTTCTATAATATTCGGCATAGGCATGTTTCTCCTTTTATAAGTCAATCCGCATAATATATTCTTCATCATTTTCTTCAATAATGTTAAAGCCAATATCCAGATACATTTTGGCCGCATAGTTGGCCTTTTGTACAGAGAGGGAGGCATGTTTATATCCCTGTTTTTTAAGCAGGGCCAACATTTCTTTCATCAAATTTGTTCCAATGCCAAATCCGCGATATTCTTTATATAGGGAAATGGCAAAAGAGGGCGTTTCATTATCGACATGACCATAGTCATTCATCATGCGGACCCAAACAGCCCCTACAATTCTTTCTGTGGTTTCTGCAACAAGACCGTAGTCGTCTTTAAAATCTCCAAAATGGTCAATATAAATTTGTAATTCCGGAGCTGTAATAATGGATTTTGGCGGTGGTTCAACACCTTCCGATAGAAAAATGGCTTCATATAAAAAGTCATCGAGCAGAGGATATTCGGCTTTTTGGATTTCACGTATCTTATAATTCATGTTTAACCTCAAGAAAATTAAGCTTTTCTTTATATTGTAGCATATCTTAAATAATACAGCTATGTCTATGGAGAGAAATCCGTGGAAAAACTTTTTTCTAAATATACTTGACTGTAAACCAGGTTTATACCTTATAGTTATATTATCAGAAAAGCCGGAGGGTATACTTTATTTTATGTAGTAAAGGTAGAAGGTGATGGAATGACGATTAAAGAGGTTGAAGCGAGGACCGGGTTGAGCCGTTCAAATATCCGTTTTTATGAAAAGGAAAAGCTGATTTGGCCAGTCAGGAATGAAAATAACGGCTACAGAGAATATACGGAAAAAGATGTGGAGAATATAAAAAAAATTGCTTATCTGAGGACTCTGGGAATTTCAATTGAAGATATTCGTAAAATGATTCTCGGAGAAGCCTCTTTATATGAAATCGTCGGCGGGCAAATACAGAAGCTGGATGAGCAGATGGTGAATCTGGAACAGGCCAGGTCTATATGCAGGAAAATGATAAGCGACAGCTCCATAAGCTATGAGAATCTGGATGTGCAGGCTTTTGTACCGGAACTGGAGGCGTATTGGCAGTCAAATACAAGGATTTTCAAATTAGATTCCGTGGGTTTTCTCCGTATGTGGGGAGGATTACTGATGTGGGGAATTATCACAGCGGCCAGTCTTGTAACCATATTGTTCGTCTGGCCGGGCTTGCCGGAGAAAATTCCTGTCCAATGGAGCGGCGGAGAGGTCAGTTCGGCAGTGAGCAAAATATTTATATTTATGTATCCATTAATTTGTGTGTTTCTGCGATTTTTATTCAGGCCATATTTGAGAAGTAAACTTCAAATGTATATATGGATATACAATGATTTAATTTCGGATTATCTCACGAACTTGTTCTGTTTTGTTGTTTTATCGGTGGAAATATTTTCGATATTGTATATTTACGGTATCGTAAAATATGTAACGACATTGCTTTTGGTGGACACAACGGTATTTTTGGGTTTATTATTCCTGGGAATGTATGAGTTGACGCATAGGACTTAAATTCTTTACAAATTCTGCGAAAAAGTATACCGGATATTTTAGAATGTGATAAAATAAATTGGGAATAAATTACAGAGGAAAAAATCATCATGACGCAGGATTTAACAACGGGAAATATTACACGAAAGATTGTGTTATTTGCATTACCCCTTATGCTGGGAAATGTTTTGCAGCAGTTTTATAATCTGGTAGATACGTTAATTGTGGGACGGTTTCTTGGAGCAGATGCCTTAGCGGCCGTAGGCGCGTCTTATACGTTAATGACTTTTTTGACGTCCATTATATTGGGACTTTGTATTGGCAGCAGCGCCTATTTTGCCATTCAGTTTGGGAGAGGCGATGCGAACAAACTGAAAACAGGAATTTTTCTTTCATTTATACTTATTGGTGTCATTGCCATTGTGTTAAATATATTTGTATTTGCCGGGGTTGACTGGATTATTAAAGTATTGCAGGTGCCGGAGAAAATCTGGCAGTCAATGCGGGAATATCTTGTCTATGTTTTTGGCGGAATATTTGCCATCTTTTTATATAATTATTTTGCAAATCTTTTGCGGGCCATTGGAAATTCATTGATTCCGCTCTTATTTTTAGGCGGTGCCGTCGTATTGAATGTGGCGTTGGACACAATATTTGTGGTTGTTTTCCATTGGGGGATTATGGGCGCGGCGGTGGCCACGGTAATTTCTCAGTACCTGTCAGGGCTTGGTCTTTTCATTTATTGCCTGGCAAAATGCCGCAAACTGCGGCCGGCCAGAGAAGATATGCGGTGGGATGCAGATATATTAAAAAGTATATTTCAGTTGTCATTTTTGACCTGTTTGCAGCAGTCCGTGATGAACTTTGGCATTTTAATGGTTCAGGGACTTGTGAACAGTTTTGGAGAGATTGTGATGGCGGCCTTTGCTGTGGCCGTAAAAATTGATACCATCGCTTATATGCCGGTGCAGGATTTTGGAAATGCATTCTCAACCTTTGTGGCGCAAAACTATGGTGCGGGCAAGCGGGAGAGGATTTGGCAGGGAATTAAGAAGTCCGTTCAGGGCGTGGCGGTATTTTGCGTGGTCATCAGCGGGTGTGTGTGCGCATTTGCCGGACCATTGATGCAGATATTTGTGAACGGGAGTTCCGGTGCAGTGATTGCGGTGGGTGTGGGTTACCTTCGGATTGAAGCGGCTTTTTATCTGGGAATTGGCCTACTATTTTTATTGTATGGCTATTATCGGGCGGTTGAAAAGCCGGGAATGTCACTGGTTCTTACGATTTGTTCATTGGGGACAAGAGTTGTGTTGGCCTATACATTATCGGCTATTCCGAAAATTGGCGTGACAGGAATATGGGCGTCTATTCCAATCGGATGGTTTTTTGCGGATGCCGTGGGAATCGGTTATTATTTTTTGCGGATGAAAACCGTTCATGACGATGTAAGAAGGGGAGAATAAAACTTATATTGTTATCTCACAAACTTTAGTTTATAATAATCAAGTAATAGAAAGAATGAGAGAGGTTATTCAAATGATAAATGTTAGGGAATACAGAGGACACATTCGGAATTGGGAAGCGCTTTGCGGAGAGCTTGGTATCGATAAAACCCTGTCCAGAGAAGAACGTGAGGAAAAGATTTTAATTAAGGCCTATGAAACATGGGGATATGAGATGGCAAATCATATGCACGGAATGTTTGCGTTTGCGTTGTGGGATGAAGAAGAACAGAAACTCTTCTGCTTGAGGGACCAGTTTGGAACAAAGCCATTTTATTATTATGAAACGGAAGAAGGCCATCTTCTTTATGGGACGACCATCCGCAGGATTATGGAACAGCCGGGATTTGTCAAAAAACTGAATGAAGAGATGCTCCAGTTATATTTGAGCCTGACCTATGTGGCCGGAGAAAACACATTTTTCCGGGGCGTTAAAAAACTCATGCCGGGTCATTATCTGATTTGGCAAGGCGGCAGACTTAAAATTGAGCGTTACTGGACACCGGAATTTCATCCGGATGACAGTAAATCTCTTGAAGACTGGGCTGACGAGATTCATACAACACTCCGGGAGATTATGCCGGAGGTTAAGTCCGAAGATGAGACAGCAGAATCCTTCTTATCCGGCGGGGTGGATTCCTCTTATGTGCTGGCTATGTCTGATGTGAAAATGACCGATTCCTGTGGTTATGAGGAGGCGCGTTTTGATGAGTCCGGGCTGGCCCGGCAGACGGCGGAAATTCTCGGACGTGAAAATTCCAGATGTCTTATTACGCCGGAAGCATATTTTGAAATTGTCCCTTATGTGATGTATCATATGGAACAGCCTTTAGGCGATGCTTCCGCCATAGCTTTTGCCATCGCCTGCAGAGCAACGGCAGAGCATACAAAGCTGTGCTATTCCGGTGAAGGTGCGGATGAATTCTTTGGCGGATATAATATGTATCGCAATGCGGAACGCTACGGTGAAAACCTGAAGACATTTTATGTGGGAAATACCAATATTATGAAGGAGGATGAGAAAAAAAGAATCCTCAAAAAATATGACCCGGATGTTTTACCGATAGAATTGGTTGAGCGGATTTATGAAGAGACAGAAGGCCTTGACCCGTTGGCCAAAATGTCGGATGTGGATATTCAGATTTGGCTGGAAGGCGATATTTATTTGAATGTGGATAAAATGAGTACGGCGGCCGGTTTGGAAATCCGTATGCCGTTGACGGACCGGAGAATTTTTGATATTGCATCCCGCATGCCTTCGAAGTTTAAGGTAAATGAGGAGCAGAACAAGGTCGCTTTTCGTACAGCGGCCGCCAAAGTTCTGCCGGAAGAAATTGCCTTCCGAAAGAAACTTGGTTTTATCGTGCCGATTCGTATCTGGATGGCTGATGAGCGGTATAACCAGGATGTGCAGGCAAAATTCCACAGCGAGATGGCTGCGAAGTTCTTTAATCTGGACGAAATCAATGCCATTTTTGATGATTATGTTGGCGGAAATTCGGATAACTGGAGAAAGGTCTGGACGATTTATACATTCCTGGTTTGGTATGAAGAATATTTTGTAAAACGTTAGGCTTGAGTGGAAATCGATAGTGCGGATTGACAAACATACTGATGGTATGATAATATAAACATACTATCAGTATGTTTTTGCGTATACCGGAGAATTCAAGGCGCTTTATTAAGGAAGGTAAGGGTGAGAGAAAATGGCCAGAAATAAACACCCGGAGGAAACGGTCAACTTAATATTGGAGGTGGCTCTGCGGCTTTTTGTGGAAAAAGGATATGAGCGAACATCCATCCAGGATATTATCGACAATTTGGGCGGCTTGAGTAAGGGCGCTATTTATCATCATTTTAAATCAAAAGAAGATATTCTGGTTGCTGTTACAGACCGGATGACGGCCGAGTCCAATCAAATGCTGGCGGTCATTCGTGACCGCACAGACCTCACTGGGAGGGAGAAACTGAAAACCATTTTCAAGGAGTCCATCAACCGCCCCGTTCAGGATGAAATATTTACGGTAGCTCCCAATTTAAGTCATAATCCAAGATTAATTTTCAGTATTCTTCGAGAAACGATAGATGAGGCGGCGCCGAATTATATTTTACCGATTATTGAACAGGGAATTGCCGATGGTTCTATTCAAACGGATTATCCGGACGAGTTGGCGGAGCTGATTATTTTGGCCGCGAATATATGGATGAATCCGATGATTTTTGACAGCTCTGCTGAGGAATCTTACCGTAAATTTATGGTATTCCGACAGATGATGGAAGGCTTTGGACTGGATGTTGTCGATGACGAAATGCTGAATCGGCTGCAGGAATTGGCATTAATTTATCAGAAAAACAAATAAAAAATCTGCCCTGAAATACGGGCAGATATATTTTAAACTAATACATACCAACGGTTGGTATTTAAAAGGAGGAAGGATAAATGAATCAAAAATTATTTTCCAGAGATTTTACATTGGTTGTTATTGGTCAGATTATTTCTTTATTTGGCAATGCTTCGATTCGGTTTGCATTACCTTTGTATTTACTGAATCAAACAGGTTCATCGGTTCTCTATGGTACAGTGACGGCCTGTGCATTTATCCCGGCCATTTTGTTATCTCCAGTTGGCGGCATTGTGGCCGACCGAATCAATAAGAGAAATATTATGGTTCTATTGGATTTTGCCGCGGCCGCCGTTATTTCAGTTTTTTCTTTACTTATGAATGTTATGAATCTCACGGTGCTGCTGACGGTAACTTTAATGGTTTTATATGGTATTGCAGGAGCTTACCAACCGGCGGTTCAGGCCAGTGTCCCGGCACTGGCCAGTCCGGAAAATTTTATGGTGGCGAATTCGGTTATCAATACGATTAGCTCCTTTTCTTCCTTATTGGGGCCTGTAATTGGCGGGATTTTGTATAGCGCCTATGGATTGGAACCGGTGCTTCGGGTGTGTACGGTGTGCTTTGCGCTTTCTGCCATCATGGAAATTTTTATTCATATTCCTTTTGTGAAACAGGCCGCCGGCGGAGGAATGTGGGAGATTGTCAGAAGAGATTTTTTCGAAAGTATTCGGTTTATAACGAAGGAGAAGGCCATTATTGGGAAGGTATTGTTGGTTATCTGCGGAATCAATTTATTTTTATCAGCAATGATTATTGTCGGTTTGCCGTATATAATAACCGAAGTGCTGAATTTGGAAGCTTCCCAGGCCAACAGGCTTTACGGGTTTGCAGAAGGAGCATTGGCGGCCGGAGGATTGGCCGGAGGCATCTGTTCCGGCATTTTTGCAAATAGACTGGAAATTCGAAAATCAGGAAATTTAATTATTATCTGTGCGGTGAGTGTGTTTCCAATGGGAGCAGCTCTGATTCTCACGTCATCAGGGATGATAAATTATATGATTATTGCGGTATGCTGTTTTATTATTATGGTGTTTTCAACAATTTTTACGGTACAGATGATGTCCTTTGTTCAGACCGAAACACCGTCGGAGTATATTGGAAAGGTGATTTCCCTTATTCTTACCGCAGCTATGTGTACACAGCCTTTGGGAAGCGCTTTATATGGTATATTGTTTGAGACTTGCAGAGGATTTGAATATACGGTCGTCTTGTTTGCAGGAGCCGTTTCCCTGTTTATTGCCATTGGCACAAGGAATATTTTCAGAATGTGTGACCATCATATTTTTAATTAGTTTTCCCGGAATTTCTCCCCAATCTTTGAATTAAAACAAATTATATATTTTATTGCCTGTGGAATCAATGTATAATTTCCTAAAAAGAAAAGAGGAGAAGATGAATATGGTTAAAAAGAAAGTTGCAGCCTATATACGTGTTTCCACCGATTCTTTGAATCAGGAAAATTCTTATGAAGTTCAGGAGAGGCATTTTAATCAGCTCCTTTCCGGAAAGACTGGGTGGGTATCCGCAGGAATTTATTCGGATTACGGCCTGTCCGGGACAAGCGGTGAAAAACGCACAGGATTTAAACGGCTCCTTCGGCATTGTAAAGAAGGAAAAATTGACCGTGTTGTATGTAAATCGATTTCCCGATTTGCCAGAAATACATCGGATTTTATGGCGGCTATGAAAATACTGAATGATTGTAATGTGACAATTTTGTTTGAAAAAGAAGCGCTGGATACGGCCAAACCTTCCAGTGCTTTTATTTTGACAACACTGGAGGCTATTGCTCAGGAAGAAAGCCGGAGTATTTCCGAAAATATTCGCTGGAGTATGGAGAAACGTTTTCCAAAAGGGGATGTGAGAAATCAGAAGTTATACGGATATTATTATAATGGCGAAACAATTACGACAGAAAGTGGTTATCAGTATAAAGCGATTGAAATTGTGGAGGAAGAGGCAGCGGTCGTCCGCAGGATATTTCGCCTGGTGGCCGATGGGGTGACTTATAAAAAGATTGCAAGGACATTTAATATGGAAGGAATTCCGTCACCGATATCCTTTTATACACAAAAACGTAAAGATAAGGCGGTCAAAGGTCAGCTATACAGCGATATCGAGGAAGGATGGACGGCGCAGCACATTTCACAAATTGTACATAGAGAACGATATGCCGGAGATGTGCTTATTCAAAAGACATATACATTAAACTATTTAACCCACCGGATTAAACAAAATAAAGGAGAAGTCACCCAGTATCTTGTGAAGAATCATCATCCGGCGATTGTCAGCCGGGAACTGTATGCGGAGGCTCAAAAAGTTGTACAAATGAATTCGGAATGTTATGGAAGAGTGGGGAAAAAACGTCTAAGCCGTCCTTTTTCGGGACGGCTTATTTGTGCTGAATGTGGGCGTTATTATCACGTAAGAAATACCCATTCCCATCCGATTTGGTTTTGTCCATCTACAGTTATAAATAATGGTAAAAGCATCTGCCATTCGGAAAAAATATATGAGGCGCAGATTGTGTGGATGTTTCGTAAGGCCGTTGCGGAACGTTTTCAATTGATTTTAAGAGTAAATCCAAACGATATCCGGGTGGCTTGTATGATACAGGATTGCTGCGGTGCAGAGGGGCCAGACGATACTTCAGACGCTCAAATATCGGATTTTATTGAGAAAATTCTGGTTCGGATGGAAGATATTCAGCAAATGGACGATATGGAGCGTGAACGCTCCTTTCTTAAACGACAGGTTTTGGCTTTCAATATGACAGAAACCAGAATCAAAGAAAATATCAGACAGCTTAAATCACAAAGAAATCTTATGAAAACCAGAAAGTATACAGAAAATTTTCCGGAGGCGGGCGTCTTATCGGAACACCTATGGCCGGACGGGGAAATCGGCAGCAGACTGGAAATAGAAAAAAAGAGGCTGGCGGAAGTAGAGGAAGAAAAACGAAGAAAAATGGAACGGCTTTGTTATTTAGAAAAATATTGGGAAGAACTGGAAGAAAGTTATGAGATTAGAAAAAAGGCGATTGAATGGATGGCGCGTTCTTTTTCGGGTTCCCTGGGGATATCCGAGTTTATGAACAGATTGACCGAGGAATATGTAAAAGCCTTCGCTCTTTCGATTATTGTCTATTCACCGTTTAAATATCAGATTCATTGGTTTGATGATGTTCGAACAGAAGTGGAGATAGACAGGCAGTCTGGTAAAACAGGCTGCTTTTTTGACCGGTAAATGAATTAGAAAATAGAAAGAGAGGAAGTTATTTATGAAAAATACAAATGTGTCGATAATTCCGGCAACGAAACGAAGAAACGGGAAAAACGAACAGTTACGGCAAATGGTAGATATTCGCGTGGCCGCATATTGCCGGGTTTCTACAGGAGACGAGAGCCAGCAGACCTCCTATACAAATCAAAAAGCATTTTACAAGGAGCTTATTCAGCGCAAAGAGGGATGGAAGTTTGCCGGAATTTATGCCGATGAAGCCATATCCGGAACAAGCCGCGCGCATCGGGATGCATTTAATCGAATGATGAATGATGCAAGAAATGCCAGAATTGACTATATTGTGACCAAATCGATTTCCCGGTTTTCAAGAAATACGGTAGATACATTAAATTGTGTGCGTGAACTCCGGCAGCAGAATCCTCCGGTGGGGATTTACTTTGAAAAGGAAAATATTGATACGCTGGACGCTACGGGTGAATTGATTTTGACGATTCTGTCCGCATTGGCCCAGGACGAGAGCCGTTCAATATCTGAAAATATCCGATGGACTTTTCGGAAAAACTTCCAGGCCGGCATTCCGCAGATTAATTTGAAACGTATGCTGGGATATGATAAATCTGTGAACGGCACCTGGGTTATAAATTCGTACCAGTCCATGATTGTTAAATATATTTTTAAACATTATGTGTGTGGTTATTCGGCCAATAAAATTGCCGGTGAATTAAATAAATTAAATTATAAAACAGTAAACGGTAATCCATGGTCAAGCGGCGCCGTTTTAACCATACTCCGCAATGAAAAATATGTCGGCGATTTGGAAATGCAAAAGACAATTACTAAAGATTTTCTGACACACCGTTCAGTCATTAATCGCGGCGAAGCGCCGAAATATTATGTCCAAAATCATCATGAGCCCATTATCGACCGGGTGACTTGGGATAAGGTGCAAGCCATGCTTTTGGAAAAGCCCCGCAAAGATAATTCACGGAATGTGCCGGCGAAAAAGAAAAGAGGACCGAGACAGTCGCCATTTTACAATTTGCGCTGTGGTGTTACCTTATCAGAAACAGGCGAAAAATGCGGAGCATCCCTTTTTCGCATGACCTACACAGGAAGCGCCAGCGGCTATAGTGACGAGCGTTCCCTGGCTGCAACCGGAGGCGATGCTTCCCGGTATTTAGAAAAATATTCCTATGCTTATCCCGTATGGCGGTGCCGGAGAAAACTTCATGGGTGTGAGTGCCCATCAGAAATTCTCCATGAATGTGCCGTTGAACAAAGCTTTATGGAAATGCTTTATACCATGAAAAGGGATTATGAGACCCATGGTGAATCCAGCGTAATCTGCCGATTATTTCGGGAATCCTATGAGTGCATTTATCGATGTATGAAAGGGAATAATCCCGTCATTCAGAAGATAGAATTATTGGATGATAAAATCAGCGAAGCCGGGCAGAATCTTCAGAAAATTGTAGATAAACAGCTTGCCGCATCAAAAGAAATTGCTTTCTACGAGAATCGGGAATCAAGTCAGATATATAAGGAAGAAACAGAGATTTCCCTTTATGAGGAATTGGCCGTTGAGCTGAGGCAGAGAATTGACGAATATCGGGAAGAAAAACAGAAGCTTGAATCCAATCTGGGTATATTGTCTTCCATACGTGGAAATTTTGAATTTTTTCTGAGATGTCTGAAAAATTTACCGGAGGTCAATGAAGCCGGTATGAAAATAGTGGTTCATGGCCTGGATGTGCCAGAGGGTTCATTTTGCAATTTAGATGAGAGGGGAAAAGCAGAAATGCTAAATCATTTAAAAAACGGCGAGACAGCGTCGGTTATGCCTCAAATTGTAAAACTTCCCGACTATTTGCAATTTGAACGAAGTATTTATATCGCGTTCATTACCAGCGGAATTGTACAGGGAGATTCGATTGAATATACCACAAATTTTGGAGTGAAATTGACTTCCGTGGGAAATTGCCGAAATCTTAAAAGTTTCCTTGGATTTAAGAAATGCCGGGACGACGGCACTATTGAGATTTTAGATACACCGTACAAGGTATGCGGAAACAGTATCCAATATCGGCGCTGCCTTCGAAAAAGGCCAATTTCAAAAAAACTAAAAAATAATAAAAAATGACAGTCCCCTGGGATTACCGTCCTTGTCTGTAATGACAAGGACGGTAGTCCCTTTTTTATCGCATAGATTCCTGAAATTTGTGGTGAGCTAAGGTATGGACTTAATTTTCAGTGATGAAAAGCG
>CABUAW010000040.1 GCA_902489645.1 uncultured Lachnospiraceae bacterium
TTGTCCAGAATCCGCAGCATATTTAAAGCGCCCTGAATTTCCACCGTATCGAAAAATCCGGAAGAGGTTTCGCCCACTGCCGGAATCCCCATGCCTTTAAGCACCCGCACATAATCTTCCGTCCAGTTTTTAACTGTCCGCAATAAGATAACAATATCGCCGTAATCTGCTTTGCGGTATGTTCCTGCTTCCGCATCCATCACCCACAACCCGGTCTTATCATTCACCAATTCCCGGATTCGAAGTCCCACGGCCCACGCCTCCGCTTCCCGCTTTGTCATCTCCGGGTCATTTCCATGTTCTACCATAAGACACTCGGCCGTCCTGGAAATCCTCTGTTCCGTTTCCGGGTAATCCAATCCCGGATAAAGGGCCGCATCCGCATCATATGCCATACCGCAGATATCCGGCGTCATCAGCGCTTCAAAAATCCGGTTGACACCTTCAAGCACACAGGCCCGGCTCCGGAAATTTTTGTGAAGGTCGATTCTCTGATGCCTGCCTTCATCCTTCGTATAGGTTTGATACTTTCCGAGAAAAATCTCCGGCTCTGCCATACGAAAACGATAAATACTCTGTTTGACATCGCCCACCATAAACAGGTTCGGCTGCCCCTCCCGTTCCCTGGAAATACTGTTTAGAAGTGTCTCCTGAACCTGATTGCTGTCCTGATATTCATCGCACATAATTTCTTCAAACTGCTCACTATATCCCCTGGCCACAGCCGTCGGTTCATGGCTGGCATCCAGTAATATATTTAATGCAAAATGTTCCTGGTCATTAAAATCAATTAAATTTCTCTGTCTCTTTTCCTCCCGAAACCTGCGGGAAAATTCTTCCGTCAGCCGAATCAATACGGTAAGGCTCGGCAAAATCCGTTGTTCTTTTGAAATCAGTTCCGCCAGACTTTCTGAAAAATAATTCTTTTTAAGCCATCCGAACAAATCCTTGGCTTCCTGACGAAGCTCCTTGACCATATCCGTCACCGCCGGATTCGCCTCCGGCTGCTTTTTCCTCGACAACTGTTTCCACGCCATGCTCTGAACATGGTCATAAAGCTCTTTATAAGTTTTACACCGAAGCATCTCTTCCGTCTGTTCCAAATCCGACAAAAGCATCGGCTCATACAAGGCCGGTCCGCCAATACCGGTACTCATCTCCAGCGCTGTTTTTAAAATTCCGGCCATCTCATCAAGAATACGCGCGCTTTCTTCCATGACGAGCCGGACAACCGGACTGTGTTCAAAGTCCCCGTCCATGGCCCCCGGATTCATAAGTAATGAATTTTCAAGCCATTCCTCCGGCCAGGGATAACTTTGAGAAAAATCATAAATCCTTAAAATCCAGTCTGTCAGTCCTTTATCCAGCTTACCAATCGAATAGGTTTGAGAAAAAGCAATAAATTCCGGCGTCTTTTCGGAATAACAATCTTCGAGAAGCTGCTCCGCCACATCCTGTTTCAGCAAGGTCATTTCCTGTGGGTCCCCAACCCGAAAGCCGGGGTCCAGTCCAATGCTGTCAAAATGCTCCCGAAGTACGCTCATGCAAAAACTGTCGATTGTGGTAATCATCGCCGAGGGGAGAAGATTTTTTTGTTTCTGCAGGTGGGAATTTTCCGGTTCCTCTGAAAGCCTTGCGTCCACAGCCGCCATCACCCGTTCCCGCATTTCTGCCGCTGCGGCCTTTGTAAATGTCACCACAAGCAATTGGTCAATATCCGTCGGATGGGTGGTATCCGTGATTTTCTGAATAATACGTTCTACAAGAACCGCCGTCTTTCCCGAACCCGCCGCGGCCGAAACAAGAAGACTTCGATTCCGCAGACCTATGACCTGCCGTTGTTCTTCGGTCCATGATTTTCCCACGTTTCTTTCACCTCCTCATAAATACGCTGCCATACCTCGTCGGCTGACAGGTGCATCAGACGATGGTATTCACAGCCTTCCAATTGCTCGTCAAACCGGCAAATCCCTTTGTAACTGCAATAATCGCAGGCCGTCTGTTTCTTACTTCCTTTCATTAATAAATATGGATTTTTTGATATATCTCCGGCCATCCAGCCGGCCGCCAACTGTTCAATTCTTCGATGAACAAGAAACCCAAGCTCATCGAACTGCTCTTTACTGGCAATACTGGATGTTTTTGAAAAACTGCCGTCTTTTTTCAAACTCACCGGAAGCACCTGGGGCGCTTCGGAAAGCCTTTTGTCCATCCAGGCCACTACCTGGGGCTCGTCATTAACCAGACCGTCCAATTTCAGCATCGAAGCAAGCTGGTTTTCCAATTCCTCACTGCTGTCCGGCATTTCCTCCAGCACCGGGTCCTGCATGTGATAATAAAACATTCCCGCCTTTACAACCGGTTTTTCCGGGTGCTTTGCGCCCTCAATTTTTGCAATGGACTCCAGGTACACAACCAATTGAAGCGACAATCCGTAAAAAATCTCGGTCAGGTCAAATTCCTTCTGACCGGACTTATAATCGACAATCCGTACTGCCCGCGCTTCTTCTCCGTCATAAATATCATAACGGTCCACAGTCCCAATCAAATGCACTCTGTCGCCCACGGAAAATTTCGTCTCGAATCCGGCGGGTACAAACTCGCCTTTACAAATCTGTTTTTGTATCGTCCAGGCCGTCCGTTTGGCCATACGAACCAACTGTTCCAGATAATGGCTGTAACGGGCATTTTCCAAAAACAGGGCGGAACCGTATGCCATCCCCGTTTCCCGGACACAACGCTCCATCGTATCATCTCTGAAATCATCGGGCATCGTATGCCAGTCATAAACGCTTTCCTCTACGGCCTTTGAAAACCGTTCCATGGCCTGATGAAGAATATTGCCCAAATCCGGCGGCAAAAGCTTTGCCGTCTTACGTTCCTCCAGGTGAAGCCCTGCACTCAAAAAATGAGCATAAGCGCAGGCCGCATATTTTTCTAATGTCGTAATGCTGGCCCTCGGCCGCTCGCCATACAGCGCCTTAATTATCCGCGAAGACAGTGGGCTCATATGCCGCGTATTAAATAGCTCCGACATCCAACCCGCCAACTTTTCCTTTGCCCCGTCGTGTTCTGAAAACCAGGCAAAAAGTGTCTGCCACAATTCGTTCCGAAGCTCCGGCTTCTTTAACCCCTCCAACAGAAAATAGCCGCCCTCCTGCATGCCGGTCAATACCCGCCCTTCATCCCATGGTCTCGGCATTACCGGTTTTAAATCCGGGAACAGCAGATACACGTCATTCAACAATGTCGATGGACGGACAGACTTTCCGCTGCCGTCCAACTGGGCATAGGTCAGAATCAGCCGCTGCTCCGGTTTCGTCATAGCCGTATAAATGTAAAATTTTTCACGGAAATTATTTTGTTTTCCTGTCGGTGCAAGTTCTATCGGACACGAAACCAAAACTTCCTTTTCCCTGTCGGTAATCAGGCCTCCGGCGGCCACGGGCGTCGGAAGCACCCCATCGTTGCATCCCAGGATAAACACGACCTTAACGTCGCCAAGCCGGGTTCTTTTTAAATCGCCCAAAACCACCTGGTCCAGGGTCGGAGGAATGACACCCACCTGGATTTCCGCAAATCCGGCTTCCAATATTTCCATATATTCTTTTAAAGAAACCTTCTCGTCCGCCAAAATCTGCTCACATTTCGCCAAAAGCTCTTCCACAGCTTCATAAACCTGGGCATACTCCTGCTCCCGGACAAAATCGCCAGCTTCATGGAAGCCCTCGCCATAAGCCGCAAGCTGCTCCTCGCCGCCGATTTCCCGGATAAAGTTTCTCAGAGCCCGCGTATAATCGCCCACCGTCCCCGGCCGGCTCATGTCGAACAAGGGCTCCAATTCACCAAGAACCTTTTCCCGGATTTCATTAATTATGACAAAATCCTCCGCTCCAAAATCCCGATACCGTTTGATAAACTTCTCGCTCCACCGTTTTCGTCCCCGGATTCCCGTCGCTAAAAGGTAATTATCCAATATGTCCGCCTGTGACGCATCAATGAGTGAATATCCGGAACGCAGGTAACGAAAAACGCTTTCATAGGAAAAATCCTTAAGTATCACATCCATACTGCTGCGGAGCATCTCCACAAAACTGTTCTCCGAAAGACTGGTCTTATCATCAATAAAAAGCGGAATTCCCATCCCGTCAAACTGGCGCCTGGACGCCTCCCGGTAACGGCTCACATCTCCTGTAATCAATGCAAAATCTTTATAAGACATGCCGTCCTCCATCACCATCCGTCGGATTTCACAGGCAGCAAACCGGACCTCCTCCACCGGATAACTGAGCGTATAAACCTGCAGATGCTCCGGCGTACCCGTCCATGGGCGAAACCGTTGAAACCGGAATAAATGCCGTTCCAGAAAAGCCAAATCCGGCGGGACAAGCGAAACTCCGGCCTTTGCCGTTATCCCGGCGTTTTCGTCCCCATTCAATAAAATATCCGGCGCTTTCTCCACATCCAGCCGGATACACATTTTATTTAGCTTCCACAGGGTTTCCTTGGTTAGATAAAACAACTGATATTCCTGCCCCAACTCATAGGGTTTGTCGTGAACATCAATGCTCAGTCCAATCACCAGACGCTTGCACAGAAGCATCAGTTTTTCCAGAAGACTGTACTGTGACGGAGTAAAACCGGTAAAATTATCAATGTACATGACGCTGTCCCTGATTATCCCTGAGTCCGGAATCCTACGGGCCAGAACTTCCAAAAGCTCTTCGGAAGTCATATAAGTATCCGACATATATTCTTTAAAAGCGTCATATAATATCTGAATATCGCCAAGCTTTTTCCCAAGCATGGTATGCTCCCCGACCTGCTTCCTGCTCTCTGAAAGCGCACCGGACTGGACACTGTACTGAAACAGCTCGGAAAGCATGGATTTGGCCTGGCCGACAAAACCGTTTTTCCCCACACTGGCCGCAAAGGCCTCAAACTCATTTTTATGCTCGGACAGAAGCCTTCGGATAACCATGCTTTTGCCCGTATCCTCCAGAATCGTTTTCTGGATACCGCCAAGTTCATCAAAAACCCGATAAGCCAGCCGCGGAAAACTGACGATATCCACATTCATAACGCCATGTCCCGGATGCAGTCCGGCCATCTTCATCTGGGTCTGCATCGTATACTGTTCCGGCACAACCAGATAGAAATTCTGCTCCGGCGCGGCCATCGATTCTTCAATTAATTTCCGGTACATTATTTCTGAACGGCAGGTTCCGGCTCCGCCAATAACCATCTGAAGTGACATTTCATGACCCCTTTCTACTGTTACTTATCATAGCACATTTTTTATGTACCTTCCACACCCATTCGAGAGTCATATTCCATCGCTCCTTTGCATAGGTTATATTAAAGTATTCTGAAGGAGGCCGATTATGGGTTCAAAAACACGCATTATTATTCTTCAAATGAAGGAAATCATCTACACCCTTGTTTTTGTCGTGTTAGCCCTGCTGATGATTTTCCTGTTTATTTATATGTTTTTTCTAAAGAATGACACAAAATCCAGTGAGCCGGCATCCGCACCTACATATACTCCGGGCGTCTATACCACCTCCATTGTTCTTGGAGACCACCCGGTCAGCCTTCAGGTGAATGTAGACGCCGACCATATCAACAGTATCACGGCCGCCCCGCTGGAAGAAAGCGTTACGGCCATGTACCCTCTGCTGGAATCCTGCCTTGAAGATATCAGTTCTCAGCTCATTGCAGGAATCCCCATCGGCGAAGTCACCTATGACGATTCAAGTCAATACACCGCTTCTATCCTGCTGAATGCAATTTCCGCCGCGCTGGATAAGGCGGCCAAATAAAACCGGCGCCTGATGCGCAGAAAAAAAGGCCTTCGGATACAGTCTGTCACAACTGTTCCGAAGGTCTTTTTTATTGGTTTTTACTCTTCAGCCGTATCGAGCTGAAGCTCCTCCAAGGTCAAAGACTCCATAGCCTCGCCTATGGATGCGTCAATCAAATAAACCATGTCCGAACCGGAAATCCGGGCATAAGAATATGTATCTTCAGTATTTCCAATTTCCAGAACAAAGGCTTCTTCGTCCTCCCCGTAGATTACCGTAACACGAAGCGACGGTTCATCCAGACCATACGCCGCAAGCGCGGTCTCATCCGCATGATAATTGACGCAGTCGCTCCAGACGAGTCCTGTAATATAAGACATAAAATTTTCGGTAAGCGACGTGTCAACCGCCGTGTATTCATTTTCCTGTTTTAAGAACCATACCTCATCATCATCGTCATCATTTGGAGTATATACCAACGCCATCTGACAATCAGCGCCTTCAATGGTAAATTGTTGTATTTCCGTCATATCCGGCAGCGTTTCTTTCTGTACCAGAGTATACAGGTCGCTGGAAAAGCTTTCCGGCACAGAGCTGTCTACCAGATAGACATTACCGTCGCCGATTGACAGATAATATTCTCCGCCCATACTGGTCTCATTACCAATCAGAATTTCATACGTCTCCGTCTCGTCCACTGTAATGATATAAGCCGGTGCGTCCAAACCGTATTCAGACATATCCGTCACCGCTTCAATCGTTTTAGAAGACGTTATTTCGTTGAGAGCGCTGAGTACCAGCTCCAATGCCGCCGTATTTACCGGAAATTCACTGTCTTTAGCATACGTCCATCCGTCCTCTGAACGCATAAATTCAAGCTGTTCTCCTTCGATGGTCCATGAGATTTCCGTTACATCCCCACTGTCTATGGATAGAATCACCGTACCCTCTTCCTCTTCATCGTCCAAATCGTCCGGATTTAATCGAAGGCATATCGATGTTACACCGGTAAGCACAATAAGAACAGCCAGTAAAAAAATCAGCTTTTTCCCCCGTTTCATCTATGTTTCCTCCTTCGCCAAATGCAAATTCCAATCCCCAGATAGCATACAGGGATGATGCCTACCATCACCATTGTCAGCATGGAGGCCGCTGCGCTGTTCATCGTAAGATATTCATAGCTCATATTTTTAGCATGAATCGAAATACTTTCCTCTTTATCGCACATCCAGTTCAAACAATTAAGAAAGAAATCCTGATTCCCGCCGGATACCTGAACATTCGTCTGTTCGTCCAGCAGGGCTGCGGAGCTTACCCACACAATCTGAGTCTCGGCTTCATTTTCCTCGTCATCCGCTTCCAGTGTTTCCGTCACAGCGACGGCCACAGCAAAAGGTCCGTCAATATCCCCGTCCTCTTTTTCATAAGTTGTCAGAGCGTAGCCTGCAGCCTTTGAAAACGCCGAAGTCGATGTCGTCAGAAGTTCCGTAACACTTACGCCGTCCCGTGATTCAGACACAGTCAATCCCTGTGCAATTGGCAGAAGCACGTAATAACCGCTGTTTGATAAAGGATTTGTAATCGTATGCGACGCCATATCCGGAAGCAGACAATACGGCATACCCAATCCATACTTACTCTGGTCTGTTTCAATAATAATACCATCGACGGCAGATACGCCATAATATGTCATCACTTCCATGAGATTCATAAATTGCGTATCCTCCTGCGGCGGGTCAGTAATCAATATCATATGACCGCCCTCCTGAAGATAAGCTAAAAGTATTTCCTTTTCTTCAGATGATATGTCGCTCTGCGGCGCATAGATAAAGACCGCATCCGCATCTTCCGGCACCGAATCGGAGGCCAGGAGCGATAATTCCTCCAAATCAATATTTTCTTTGCTGACAGCCGACTCAAATGTCGAAGCAAGCTCCGATTCACCATGCCCTGTCAGCGCATACACCTTCGGCAATGCGTCGCTGACTACATAGTCGACAGCGCTGGTCAGCGCGCTTTCACCGGCAAAATTCACATCATAAGTATAGGTCGTATAATAATTACTGTAATCATATTCGTAAATATCACTATAGCTGACATAGGTATAACGCTGTTCAGATTCCACGATTAGGCTGTTATTATAAACGCCGTCGGATACATACTGCTGAATAAACGTCGGATACACATCCGGATCCTTCTTTACCACATGAATATGACTGCTCATGGATTCATATCTTCCAAGCAGAGTTTCCAGCGTCGTGTCTTCCTGTCCGCTTTGAACAATCCAATAAACGGTTATATCCTCTTTCAGATTGTTCACGATATTTTCTGTCTGTTCTGAAATGGAAAACAATTGATTCGCCGTCGTGTCAAACCTGGTTATACTGTCCGGAAGTACATTCACCAGCACGTTGACAACAATGACAATCGCCAGAACAAGCAGTACAGCAAAAACACTGTATCCGCCGACGCGAAACGTCCGTGTTTTCAGTGAAGCTTTGATATTCTCAGGTTTCAATTGGAAACTTGGTTTTCTCATTCACTCCACCTCCGTTTCTCCATAGACTGAACGCTTAAAAACAGGAACAATCCGATGACAGTTATAAAATAAACAATCGATGTCAAATCAAAAATGCCATCTACAAATTTATAAAACCGTTCAAAGAGGGACAATTGTTCCATGATATTGGAAAATAATCCCTCAAAGCTGCTGCTGTTCAAAATATAGCAAACCAATAGTATTCCCTCAAAAATCAGCCCTGTGATTATTGCCATAAAAGTGTTTTTCGTCATCATCCGAAAAACAACGGCTAAAACCAATATCAAAACCGTACAGGCCAGAAAAGAAGCAAAGGCGGTCGTTGAAACATAGGCGGCCAGACTGGCTATAAAATAATTAAGCAGCATAACGACAAAGCAAATCCCGGCCGCCACCGCCTGACTTTCCGTAATTGAGGACACAAACACACCGACGGCAATCAGAGCGGCCCCCAGGAAAAAGAAGCCGCAGATGGCGCTGTAAGACGCCGGCAGATAAACATTACCAAAGGCCGATAAAATTATCGGATAAATTGACATAATCCCTATTGGAATCAGAAAAGCGACAAGAAGCGCCGCATATTTTCCCAAAATGACCTTCGTCATAGAAATTGGCAGAGAATACAAAAGCTGCTCCGTCTTTTGCTTTCGTTCCTCCGCAATAACCCTCATGGTCAGAATCGGAACAATAATGAGAAACACAAAAGACGCATTACTCAGTACATACTCAAAATTTGTCATCAATGCCTGCAAATTTATAACCATCGTATAGATTCCGGTAAAAAATAACAAAAAGGCTCCGAATACATACCCGGATACGCTGCTAAAATAAGATGACAATTCATGGTAAAATACGGCTCTCATCTTTTTCCACCTCACTCTCCGTCAATTCAATAAAGATATCCTCAAGACTTATTTTTGCCATCGTCATTCTTAAAATAGCACGTTCTGCCCGGCTGAACAGGAAAAAAATATCCCTGCATACGCTGTCGTCATCGTTACGGTTGGTTTCAATACGGACGTCGCAACGCCCCGCCTGATTCTCATCAATTTCAAGAACGGTAACATATTGGAGCGGTGAAAGCAATTCCTCGATTTCCTTCTTTTTTGCCTCAACCGTAAGTTCCAGATTCGTTGTCCCGGCAAAAAGTCGTTCCAGATTTTGCGGCGTATCGCAAGCGACCAACCGGCCTTTGGATATAATAAGAATTGTCTGACATACGGCCTGAACCTCCGAAAGGATATGACTGCTCAAAATCACCGTATGCTGTTTTCCGAGTTCCTGAATCAAATCTCTGATTTCAATAATCTGCTTTGGGTCCAGACCAACCGTCGGCTCATCCATAATTATAACCTCCGGCTCTCCCAGCAAAGCCTGAGCAATACCGACTCTCTGTCTGTAACCTTTGGACAGATTTTTAATCAGCCGGTCGGCTACATCCGTAATCCGGGTAATTTCCATAACCTCTGAAATACTTTGTTCCAGCGCGCCCGAAGGTATTCCCTTGGCCCGGCCGACGAATCTTAAATATTCCCTCGGCGTACGCTCCGGATAAAGCGGCGGTATTTCCGGCAAATAACCAATCAGCCGTTTCGCCTGCTCCGGTTCTTCAAAAATATCATATCCGCCGATTTTCACATCGCCGGAGGTGGCCGCAAGACAGCCGGTCATAATATTCATTGTTGTGGATTTTCCCGCCCCGTTTGGTCCCAGGAATCCATAAATCTGCCCTTTATCAATTGTAAAAGATAAATCGGATACGGCTTCATGGTCTCCGTATCGTTTTGTCAGGTTTTTCACTTCAATCAATCACATGTCCTCCTTCTGCCCCCATGGAAGCTTTTTCACATGATACTAACATCCCTCATTGAAATGTACCTGAAAAATCTATAATACAATTTTAAAAGTTATTCCTTTACCGTCGAAGCTCTCAGCGAAAATCTTCCCATTATGCGCTTCCGCCGCAGCTCTGGCAATCGAAAGTCCGATGCCCGTGCCGCCCGAAGACACGGAACGCGCCTTATCCGGCCGGTAAAACCGGTCAAACAGCCTGTCTAAATCCTCAATATGGTCAAACACACAGGTATTATAAACTTCTATCACCTTATTTCTCTGTTTTTCATAAACATTCAGCCGTATTTTTCCGCCTTCATTCGAATACCTGACGGCATTATCTAACAATATGGACACCATCTGCTGAACAGCGCTTCTGTCGCCGTACAGCATCAGGCCGTCGGCAATACTCTGCTCATATATCTTCCCCTTCGCCTTTGCCAGTGCTGAAAAAGGCTCTGCAATCTCCCATACCGCATCACTCAATGAAAAATTCATCATATCCGGAAAAGGATTCTCTTCATCCAATCTGGAAAGGGTAACCAAATTGGAAACCAGTTTTGACAGACGTACTGTCTGCCTTTGTATATTCTGAACCCATTCATTATCCTCCTGCTCCATGGCCAGAACCTCCGCGCTGGCCGCAATCGACGTCAACGGTGTCTTTAACTCATGTCCCGCGTCCGTAATAAATTGTTTCTGTATCTCCATATTCCGTACATAAGGCATTATCGCCCGTTTGGAAAAAGCGGCAATAAGCACAAATACGGCTACCAGGCCAAAGGCCGCCACCAGACAGGATACAAGAAGAAGCGTCTTCATATACTGTATCTCTCTCTCCGAATTCAGAAAAACAATCGTTGTCCCCTCATCCGTTTCCCGAACAACATAACGATAACCGTCACAATACCCGAATTCATTCGCCTTCTCCAGTACCTTCGAAGCATACTCCCTGGCTTTTTCTACAGAAACAGAGGCAATATATTCTTTATCAATCGATGTCACTTCACCGTCCGCATCACAATGAACAGCAAAAAAGCGGAGCATATATTGGGCTTCCGGAGAAGTTCCTCCAAAAGGTCCGGGTACAGAATAATCATCATCCTCAAAAGGCGTTTTCCGGTTAATATCAAAATCGACCAACATTTCCAGTGTGGAATTCTGTCTGTCTGTTGTAATATGATAATTCCATAAATTTACCGTGCATAATATAATCATTACAACCGCGAAAAAGGCCGTCATTGCCGCCCCGACAAAACGCCACCGCATTTTTTTCAGCATTTAATTTCCTCCAACGCATACCCGGCTCCCCGAATGGTCCGTATTTCAATATCTGCTCCAATCTGCTTTATTTTTTTCCTGAGAAATCCAATATATGTCCAAATTACATCTATCTCTGCATCCGCATCCAATCCCCAGATTTTTTCCATTAAATGCTCTGAAGAAAAAACAAAACGCGGATGCCGCATAAAAAGCTCCATCATCTGATATTCCTTATTATTTAAACGGACCGCTTCATTTACCGTATAAAGAATATACTGATTACAATCCAGTTTTGTATGTCCCAAAACAATAATCGACGGTACATAAGAGATACTTCGCCGTGTCAGTGCCCTGACCCTGGCCAGCAGTTCGCTCATCACAAAGGGCTTCGGTAGATAGTCGTCCGCTCCCGCATCCAGCCCTGTCACCCGGTCCTCCACCTCCGCTTTTGCCGTGAGAAAAAGTACCGGTGTCGTAATCCTCTCGGCCCGGGCTTTCATAATCACTTCAATTCCATCCATTCCGTCCATCATAATATCCAATATGACCGCATCATAGTTCAACTGGCGCATATAATCCAGGGCATCCGTTCCGTTATGCACCATATCTACCGAATATTTATTTTTTTCTAAAACGACTTTCACTGCCTTTGCTATGGAAATCTCGTCTTCTGCAATAAGTATACGCATATTTTTTCCTCCCGTCTTTTTTATTTTATCGTGTCAACCTAAAATCATGTTGAAAAATAAATCAAAAAAACACTCCCGCCATCCTATCAACGAATAACGGGAGTGATAATGAACCGGGTTAAATTTCTATTTTTTCAAGTTCCAGCTTCCACAAATTTGCCGAAGCATCGCTTGGCATCCGCCAATCGCCCCGAGGAGACAGGGCTACGGAGCCGACCTTCGGGCCGTCCGGAATACAGGAGCGTTTAAACTGCTGGGTGAAAAACCTGTGATAAAAGTTTTTCAGCCATTTCAGGATAATTTCCGGTGCATATTCGCCGTCAAAAGCCCTATTGGCCAGACGGAAAATCTTTGACGGCGGACACCCGAAGCGCATCATATGATACAGGAAAAAGTCATGAAGCTCATAAGGGCCGACCAGGTCCTCTGTTTTCTGAGAAATTTTTCCTTCTTCCGGCGGAATCAATTCGGGGCTGACCGGTGTATCCAGAATATCCAAAAGCACTTCACTCAATGTCTTTGATTCGCATGTATCCGCATAATAACGCACCAGATGACGCACCAACGTTTTTGGCACGGAAGCGTTGACGCCGTACATGGACATATGGTCGCCGTTATAGGTCGCCCATCCCAAAGCCAGCTCGGACAAATCCCCCGTACCGACGACCAGGCCGCCGCACTGATTAGCCAAATCCATAAGTACCTGCGTCCGCTCTCTGGCCTGTCCGTTCTCATAAGTCACGTCATGTTTTTCCGGGTCCTGGCCAATATCCCTAAAGTGAAGCGACACGGCTTCGCGGATATTAACTTCCAAAAGCTTTGCCCCAAGCTCATGCACAAGCTGGCAGGCATTATTGTAGGTTCTGTCCGTCGTTCCAAAGCACGGCATAGTCACCGCCTTAATCTCTTTACGGTCCAGACCAAGCATATCAAAAGCCCTCACCGTCACAAGCAACGCCAGTGTGGAATCCAGGCCGCCGGAAATACCGACCACCGCATTTTTACAATGGGTATGGGCCAGACGTTTTTTCAGTCCCATGGCCTGAATGGACAGAATTTCTTCACAGCGGCGGCGGCGGTCCGTATCGGACGCCGGAACAAAAGGCCGCGGGTCCACGTCACGTTGAAGCTCCAGTTTTTCCACCGCCGTTTCGAAGGAAACGCGGACATAATCCGTATCTTCATTTTGAATGAATGTGGTCATCCGGCGGCGCTCACTGTTCAAGCGTCCCAAATCCACATCACCGTAGATGATACCCGTTTCAAACCGCCGGGATTCGGAAAGCAGGACGCCGTTTTCACAAATCAGGTTATGCCCCGGGAACACCAAATCCGTCGTGGACTCGCCCTCTCCGGCTCCCGCATAAACATAGCCGCAAATCAGGCGGGCCGACTGACTGCTGACCAGTTCTTTCCGGTACACGTCCTTTCCTGTCGTCTCGTCACTGGCGGATACGTTAAAAATCATCGTCGCCCCCGCCAGCGCATGGGATATACTCGGTGGATTCGGCGCCCACAAATCCTCGCAGATTTCTCCGCCGACAACAAAGCCCGGCACGGAAATACAGTCAAACAGCAAATGGGTTCCAAACCACGTCTCCTGTCCGGCCAGTGAAATCAACGACGGCTTTTTCGGTCCCCGCTCAAAATGACGGGCCTCATAAAACTCAGAATAATTCGGAATAAAGGTTTTCGGTACGACGCCGAGAATCACGCCGTTTTTGAAAACAACAGCCACATTGTATAATTTTCCGTTCACCGCAAGAGGCATACCGACAACCCCGAGAATATCCATATCCGCCGATGCCTCAAGAAGCTTTTCCAGTTCTCCGACACAGCTTTTCAGCAGCAATTCCTGAAGAAAAAGGTCTCCGCAAGTATATCCGGTCAGACAAAGTTCGGGAAACACCACCATTTTTGCCTTATGACGGCAGGCTTCCCTCAGCATTTCTTCCACCTGCTTCCGGTTGTAGCCGCAGTCCGCTACCTGAATTTCCGGCGTTGCCGCCGCTACTCTGATAAATCCGTCCCTCATTCCTGATTCCTCCAAATTTCTTTATTTACCCGAATTCTCCCGAAGTTTACCATTCCTGTAAGCCTTCAAAAGTAATTCCAAATCATTTACCTTTTGCTGAATAACCTTGCCGTTATCCGTATCCGCCACATATTTGCGTTCCGTCAGCTTTTCAATGACATTGATATCTTCGCAGATATCCGTTTCTTCTTTAATCGCTTTTTCCGCACTCTCAAAAGGCAAATGCGTTACCAGCTTCAAGCCGTAGGAATTGTAAACCAGCGTATATCCGGCAATTCCCGTGGTCTTCTGATAGGCTTTGGAAAATCCGCCGTCGATAATAAACAGCTTTCCGTTTCCCTTTACCGGGCTTTCGCCCTTTTTCAGCTTCACCGGCATATGTCCGTTAATAATATGGGAATCCTTCGGATTCAATCCGAATTCCCGGATGATATTGTCGCAGACCGTTTCACTGATATTTTCATCTTCAATCAAGCGATAATAAGGGTCTTTACGTTCTTCGTGGGTATCCTTCTCACCGAGGAAATAGCGCTCAAAGGTCGCCATCTTCTCTTTGCCGAATACCGGTGAATTTTCATTCGTCCATGCAAACCACATCAAATCCTGACCGTAGGTTTTTTCCTCGGACTCCGGCAGGTAATAGCCCCGGCGCACATTTTTTTCAATAAAATCATACAGGGCCTTGCCTTTATACCCCTTTCCCTGAAGATAGACTTCCCTGAAACTTCCGTCCTCATTCATCGGAACACATCCGTGAAAATACAGATTATTATTATAGCATAAATACAGGCTTCCTGATTTCAGTAAAAACTGAACATGTCTCTGCAGCTTTTCGCAGTTTTTGAAGTTATGAACCAGACGCTTCATAACCTTTTCTTCTTCCTTAGACAACTGATATGGGTCGCTCCAGATAATCGTCGGGAATCTTGTATCCAAAAGCTTATATGTACCCCCGTCTACTTCCACCGTTCCCGTCTCCGGGTCAATCTTATCCAACAACAGCCGGTTATCCATAAGCATCCCCGGGCGCTTTTTAATGAGCTGGCCTTCCAGCTTAAACTGGATGATGGAGATGGCCTTGTGCATCTTCATCTCCGTCTGTTCCTCGATACGGCTCAGCATATCCGCATCGCCATGATGCTGGACATGGAACAGTTCACATTCATCATCGGCATAAACCTCCAGCGCAAAATTGGCCAGAGGCATCAGGTTAATACCGTAATCATCCTCCAGTGTTTCCAGGTTCCCATAGCGGGCGCAGATTCGGATGACATTGGCAATGCACGCCGCCTGTCCGGAGGCCGCGCCCATCCAGAGTAAATCATGATTTCCCCACTGAATGTCCACCGAATGATACTTCATCAGATGGTCCATGATTTCCACAGCGCCGGAACCTCTGTCATAAATATCGCCGACGATATGCAGATGGTCAATAACAAGCCGCTGAATCAGTTCGCACAGAGCTATAATGAAGGCTCTGGAACGGCCGATACGGATAATCGTATCAATAATACCGTTGTAATAGGCCTCCTTATTCGTTATCTCTTCTTTTTCGTTAATTAATTCTTCAATAACATAGGCGAAATCCTTCGGCAGAGCCTTACGTACCTTCGAGCGCGTATATTTCGAAGCCACACGCTTACAAACCTGGATAAGCCGATGAAGCGTAATTTTATACCAGTCGTCCAGCTCAGGCTCCTCTTTTTCAATTAAATCCAGTTTTTCTGCCGGATAATAAATCAACGTAGCCAGTTGCTTTTTATCCCGGATACAGAGTGAATTTCCAAATTCATCGTCAATTTTTGCCCGGACGGCCCCGGAACCATTTTTCAGCACATGGAAAAACTGCTCGGCCTCTCCGTGGATATCGCTGAGGACATGCTCCGTTCCCTTCGGCAGGTTTAAAATGGCCTGAAGGTTGATAATTTCCGTCGACGCCGATGCAATCGACGGATACATTTCTGATAAAACTTCCAGATATCTGGTCTGCAGTGTGTCAAGTTCACTTGTTCTTTTGCTATTTCCCATAATCGTACCCTCCATCCGTTTTATCCGGCAATAACATCACTCATTGTATACATTCCCGGCGCTTTATCCTTCAAAAAGGCTGCCGCCGAGATGGCGCCCTTGCCAAAGATACCTTTGGAATAAGCCGTATGCTTAATCTCAATAACCTCGTCCGCCCCGCAGAAAAATACTTCATGTTCTCCGACAATATTGCCTCCGCGGACGGCCTGGATGCCAATTTCTTTTTTTCCCCGTCTGGCCCGTTCCTGGCTGCGGTCCAGCTTATAGATATACTCTTTATTAAGCACCTCATTCATTGCATCAGCGATGGCCAGAGCTGTTCCCGAAGGTGCGTCCAGCTTCTGATTATGATGCTTTTCCACAATTTCGATGTCATATCCGGCCTGAGCCAGAACCTGGGCGCCAACAGCCGCCAGTTTAAATACGGTATTTACGCCAAGGGACATATTCGCCGACCTCAAAACGGCCACCTTTTTACCGGCCTTAGCCGCATGGGCCAACTGTTCTTCCGAAAGTCCGGTTGTACACAGAACAAGAGGTATTTTACGTTCCACCGCATAATCAATCACAGCATCCACCGCTTTTGCCACGGAAAAATCCACAATAACGTCCGCGGCCACGTCGCAATCCTCAATCTTTGTAAATACCGGATATCCATTATCTTTCGTATCCTGAATATCGATACCCGCCACAATCTCCGCTTCCGGGTCTTCTTTCGCCAGGCGGGTAATGACCTGGCCCATAGCGCCATTACATCCGTGCATAATAAATTTTACCATTCTGCTTTTCTCTCCTTCCAAAAAAGCTGTCCCAGATTGTCAAAAATCTGACACAGCTCTTTCTACTGACTTATTATTTCATCATACCAAAATCCTTCATCGCCTGAATCAGTCGTGCTTTATTCGCCTCTTCCATCGGCGTCATCGGAAGTCTCAGCGGCCCCACTTCCATGCCCATCAAATTCATCGCTGTCTTTACCGGAATCGGGTTGACTTCACAGAATAAAGCGTGAATCAAAGGCAGGGCTCTGAGCTGAAGCTCACGGCTGCCGACCACATCGCCCTCCAAAAACCGCGCCACAATATCATGGGTTTCCTGAGGACAGATATTGGATAATACGGAAATAACGCCCTTGCCGCCCAGTGAAAGAATCGGCACAATCTGGTCATCATTGCCGGAATAAACATCAATGTCGCCCTGGGTCATCTGTAAGATATCCGCCACCTGGGAAATATTACCGCTGGCTTCTTTTACAGCGACCACATTTTCACAGCTTCGCCGAAGCTCGGCCACTGTCTGCGGCAGGATATTCACGCCGGTCCGGCTCTGTACACTGTAAAGAACCATCGGCAGGCTCGTATTCTGCGCAATCTTTGTAAAATGCTGAACAAGACCCTTCTGCGTCGCTTTATTATAATATGGCGTAACGACCAGAGCGCCGTCGGCTCCGGCTTTCTCCGCCTCTTTTGTCAGATAAATGGCTGTTTCCGTGCAGTTCGAGCCGGTTCCTGCAATCACCGGAACACGTTTTGCCACATGATTCACAGCGAAACGAATACATTCCACATGTTCCTCTTCCGACAAAGTGGATGCCTCGCCTGTCGTCCCCGTAATAATAATACTGTCCGTGTGGTTTGCAATCTGAAATTCAATCAACTCGCCTAATTTATCATAATTTACCGTTCCATCCGGATTCATAGGGGTCACGATTGCTACACCAGCACCTGTAAAAATGGCCATAATGAACCTCCTTGTCTTTGATATAACGCTGCCTATCTATATTATATTCCGAAAATTCCCATTGGATAAAAATGAGCCGACGACCGCCGGCTCAATAGATATTTACCTTTGAATTTGTATTTCCAGGCAGCTTTCTTCCTACCTTTGATAGTAGCATTTCTGCCATTTAATGTCAACCATTCGCTGATTCTTTTAAGCTTCACAATCCGATTTTTTTAAGATACCTATCTCAGAAATATAGTCCGCCTCACTTCTCAGTTCCTCCGGCAGATTCCTACCCGTGAGAATCAATTCCATCTCCTCCGGCTTTATATGAATCAAATGAATGACGTCCGAAACATTTAAAATTCCCAGGTCCACCAGGCCGAGAATCTCATCTAAAATCAGGACGTCACATTCCCCAATGGTCAATACCTTTTTGGCAAAATTCACCCCGTTCAGAATATTAATATTTTCCTCCTGCTGTTCACTCTGCGTAAGCTCCTCATAATAACGGCTCATTTTTTCGAAGCGGAATACCTGAACCTCCGGCTCCAGGCGTTTTAAATAGTCCAGAGTCCCCGTATGCCGGCCTTTTAAAAACTGTATCATAAACACTTCTTTACCTTCACTGGCACAAACCAGCGCTCTTCCCAACGAAGAAGTGGACTTGCCTTTTCCTTCTCCGCAGTATATTTTAACTAAACCTTTTTCCACAACATTCACCTCATTGTATGTTAATACCATATTTCTGAGATGCCGTCAATCTTTTTTATTCAATACATTCGATTTTACTTACTGAAATCTCATAAGCGGTCCGCCGCTCGACCTGGTCTCCCTCAATCCGTTTCTGATAGGTCCTGCTCTGAATCCGGCCCCATAGATGAATATGGGTGCCCACTTCAAATTTGCCTGCAAACCGGGCATTCCGGCCCCAGCAGATACACGGAAGATAGTCGGACTTTCCATACGGCCGGTTGACGGCTAACAGCAAGTCCGCAATTTCCCGTCCAAGCGGCGTCATCCGGTATACGGGCTGTTTACAGATAAAACCGTCCAGGAAAATACTGTTTGGCTTCACATTCTCCGGTTCCTCGTCCAGAATTTCCACTTCCCGGACAAATACGGAGAGTACCAGCCGGTTTCTTCCTTCCTCATGCTTGTTATAGGAACGGAATTGACCATGGGCCTCCAATGTACGCCCTATGTAATTCTCTGTCACGTCAATCAGCCTTTCGGAAATAAGTAATGGTATCCGGTCCACCATATTGCTGAGCCGCTGTACAACGACCTCCACCACGTAAAAGCCCTCCCCGAATACTTCATGACTGTACACAAATTCCGAATCCACAACCCCCACGATTGTTACCTGATTATTATCCAGCACCTTGTCTGCCATCTTTTTGTTCCCCTTTCTACTGTATATACAAGATTTCATCTCGTTTAATATATCTATTCGATTCCGTATGGATTTAGAACCGAATTCTTAAATGACTTTAGCATGAATCCGCACTGAAATAAATTATCATTCATCGACAGAAAATCCCTGAAAATGACATCAAACGTACAATTCCTGAATTCAATTATATTTTTCTTAATAAATTTTCTTGAAAAACCGTGGCATTATGGTAGAATATAAAAGTTGTCAGTAGTACATGTATGAATGGATTGGAAGGAACGGAAACAAATATGAAAATCAAACGTGAAGATATCCGAAATATTGCGATTATTGCTCATGTAGACCACGGTAAGACAACATTGGTGGATGAGTTATTAAAACAGAGCGGTGTATTCCGCAGCAATCAGGTCGTTCAGGAACGTGTCATGGACTCCAATGACATTGAGCGTGAGCGCGGTATTACAATTTTATCAAAAAACACAGCCGTATTTTATAAGAATACGAAAATCAATATTATCGACACACCAGGACATGCCGATTTCGGCGGCGAGGTTGAACGTGTCCTGAAAATGGTCGATGGCGTTGTCCTTGTTGTCGACGCCTTCGAAGGCCCGATGCCTCAGACAAAATTCGTACTCAAAAAGGCATTGGAACTGGAACTGGCCGTCATCGTCTGCATTAATAAAATCGACCGGCCGGAGGCCCGCCCGGACGAAGTCATCGATGAAGTATTGGAGCTTTTAATCGATTTGGACGCATCCGACGAGCAGCTCGACTGCCCATTTGTTTATGCCTCCGCAAAATCCGGCATTGCCATGTTGGAGCTTGGTGAAAACGGCCAGGATATGAAACCTCTCTTTGAAACGATTATTGACCATATCCCGGCGCCGGAGGGCGACCCGGATGCCGAAACACAGGTATTAATCAGCACCATTGACTATAATGAATACGTCGGCCGTATCGGTGTCGGCAAGGTCAGCAACGGTACAATTCAGGTCAATCAGGATGCGGTCATCGTCAACGCCCACGACCCTGAGAAAAACCGTAAAGTCAAAATAAGCAAACTTTACGAATTCGACGGTTTAAATAAAATTGAAGTCGATAAGGCCACTATCGGTTCCATCGTCGCTATCTCAGGTATTTCAGATATTCACATTGGAGACACCCTCTGCTCACCGGAAAAACCGGAACCAATTCCGTTCCAGAAAATTTCCGAGCCGACCATCTCCATGAATTTCCTTGTAAATGACAGTCCTCTGGCCGGACAGGAAGGTAAGTACATCACCTCCCGCCACCTGCGTGACCGGCTTTTCCGTGAGCTGAACACAGACGTCAGTCTCCGCGTTGAGGAAACGGAAAACACGGACTGCTTTAAGGTCTCCGGCCGCGGCGAGCTTCACCTCTCCGTTCTGATTGAGAATATGCGGCGGGAAGGCTACGAATTTGCCGTCAGCAAGGCGGAGGTTATTTACAAAAAAGACGAAAAGGGCAAGCTTTTGGAGCCTATGGAAATAGCAGTCATTGACGTTCCCGATGATTTCACCGGTATTGTTATTGAAAAACTGAGCCTCCGCAAAGGCGAGCTTATCGGTATGTCTAAAGCCAGCGGTGGCTATTCCCGTCTAGAATTCAACATTCCATCCCGGGGTCTTATCGGTTACCGCGGAGAGTTTTTGACCGATACCAAGGGTAACGGTATTTTAAATACGCTTTTCAATGAATACGGCCCGTATAAGGGGGACATTGCCTACCGTCAAACCGGTTCCCTTATCGCTTTTGAATCCGGTGAAACGCTGGCCTACGGCCTCTTTAACGCCCAGGAGCGCGGCACCCTCTTTGTCGGTCCCGGTGAAAAAGTTTACGGCGGCATGATTGTCGGTCAGAATCCGAAGGGCGACGATATTGAATTGAACGTCTGCAAGGCCAAGCACCTGACAAACACCCGTGCTTCCGGCTCCGACGACGCCCTCAAACTGACGCCGCCCCGCATTTTAAGTCTGGAAGAAGCGCTCGACTTTATTGAAAATGACGAGCTTGTCGAAGTTACGCCAAAAAGCATCCGTATGCGCAAGAAAATTCTCGATACCAAAATGCGTATGCGCGCAAATCGTAAATAACACTAAAAAATCGCCTCTGAAATTTCTTAAAACGAAATCTCAGAGGCGATTTTTTTAGTATCAGACAGCCCCCGCAGGTATGTACTTATTTTTCCATCGATTTGTCCGAAACCGCAGAAAGTAAATCATTCCCCTCGAACATTCATCAATGGCCATGGCAACCCACACGCCCTGTAAGCCCAGATGAAGCACGCCGCCAAAAATATAGGACAGAAGTAAAGCCACCGCCCAATGGAAGCTGATACCGACACATATCGGCAGCTTGATTTCACCGACGGAAATTAAAGACTTCGTCATCAAAATATTAATCGCCCGGCCAAACTCCAAAAAGATATCGATAAAGAGGACCTGTTTACCCAGAGCCAGCATTTCCCTATTCTGTGTGAAAATGCCAAGTACCGAATCACTGAAAAGCCAGATGACAAACATCATGCCGACACAGACGGCGATAGAAACCTTCAGGGTCCACCAGACCTTGTACTCCACTTCCTTAATCCGGCCCCGGCCCAGAAAATATCCAATCACAATCTGAACAGCCTCCGAAATAGCAATGGCATAGACGTAAGCAAAATTTGCCAAAAGGCTGCAATATCCCTTTGTCGCCGTCACGGCGGCCCCATAAGGATTAATAATGCTTAATATACAGATTTGGGACAGGTTATAGGAAAAGTTCTCCGCCCCCGACGGTATACCGATTTTCAGAAGCTTAAACAGCATTTCCTTACTGCCCTGCTTCAAATATTTAAACTTCAACTCTATTTTCGTATATTTGCGAAACACAATATAAATACATATCAGGCCAATGGTTTTACTGATTACCGTCGATATGGCCGCCCCGATAATACCGAGTTTTGGGAATCCCAAAAGTCCGTTAATCAAAACGGCATTTCCGGCAATGTTCAGCACATTCATAAAAACGGACACCATCATAACCTCTTTTAATCGGGTATGGCTGCGCAAAATAGCCGCAAAGTTTAAATATAATCCCTGTACCAACGAAAAACCGCCGACAATCATTAAATAGAGACAGGTTTCATGGAGAATCTGCGAATCTATATGCATCAACTGAAAAATCGGGCGGTTCAAAAACAGGGCGACAAACGTCGAAATCATGCTGACAGTCCCTATGACAAGCATGGACAATACGCAGAGCTGATTGCTCTTATATTCGTCCCGGGCGCCAAGGCATTGGGTCAGCACAACCGTCGTTGCCATACAGAGCATATTCATTGTAATAATGATAATATTCATGATTTGATTTCCGTTGACGATGGCGGCCACCGACGCCTGAGAATGGTGGCTGACCATTATCTGGTCAATATTTCCTACGAGCAACTGCAAAAGCAATTCGACAAAGATGGGAACAGACATTTTAAATAAATAGGAATTACGGGTCATTTTATCCATAGCTGTCAATCTCCTTTAATAAAAAATAAAATATCGCGTTACATTCTATCACTACTATTTGCATTTTTCAATTGATTCTTTGATAAAAATATATTATAATTTTAATAATAATTACTATTTTAATTTAAAGGAGGATTCAAATGAATATTTATGTTTTAATAAAACAAGTGCCTGTCATCTCAGACATAAGGATTGACCACAAAACCTTTACTGTCGACCGTTCATCTGCCGGAAACATGATGAATCCTGTCGACGCCCACGCTGTCTCGGCGGCTGTCGCCCTGAAAAAGCGTCTGGGCGGTACGATTACTGTTTTATCTCTTGGAAATGAAAGCTGTGAAGTTCAGCTCCGCGAAGCGGCCGGTATGGGCGCTGACCGTCTGGTCCGCATTACGGATAATGCCTTTTCCGGAGCCGATACCCTCGTCACGGCCAAAGCGCTGGCCACAGCCATAAAACATCTTGGCGGCGCCGACTGTATTTTCTGCGGACAGGCTTCTCTGGACAGCGCCACCGGACAGATAGGGGCCAAACTGGCCGCGCTGCTCAACATCGGATTACTGAACAGTGCTTCTGAAATCGATATCGAAGAACAGGGTCTCACTATCCATCAGAAGGCCGGAAACGGCTATGATATCTGGCAGGCAGATTTTCCGCTCGTATGTTCCGTAACTGAGGATGCCAATGAACCGATTCCGATAACGATTAAGGGTAAAATGGCTGCGAAAAAAGCGGTGATTTCTGTATTGTCCAACGCCGAATTAAACCTTTCCGGTCAGGACCTTCATTCGCCATCCCGCATTGAGTCCCTCTTTCCGGCATCCAAACAGGAGGTCGGCGTAAAACTCCAGGGACAGAATGAAAAGGAATCCGCAAAAAAACTCGCAGACATTCTCTTTGAGAGACATTTAATATAGGAGGATTTACCATGGGAAAATTTAATGATATATGGGTATTTATAGAAATGTCAGAAAATGGTCCAAAACGCGTCAGCCTTGAATTGCTGGCCAAAGCCGCCGAATTGGCGGCAGAGGCAGGCTCGCATGCAATTCCTGTCATCTGCCCGGCCGGACCGGAACATTCTCCGGAAGCAATTATCAATGCCTTAAAGGCTGAAATTGAAGAAGGAAATCCTTCCGCTCTCTTCTTTGGCTCCACACCTCTTGGCAGAGAAGTCAGCGCCGGTCTCAGCGCCGTTATGAATCTGGGCATTGCCTCCGATTCTACCAATGCTATTTACCGGTCAGCCGATGCGGATTTACTTTTTATACGTCCGGCCTTTGACGGCAAGGTTTATGCCTCCGTTTCTTTATCCACAACGCCTCAGCTCGGAACCTTCTCAACGGGCATTTTCCCTCTGAAGGGTGAGGCCCCGGATATTCAGGTTCATGCGCGCAGTCTGACATTGCCGTCCGATGACACGGTCCTCAAAGCCCGTCTTGTAAAATTTGTTGAAGACGCGGGGCTGGCCGATGCC
>CABUAW010000041.1 GCA_902489645.1 uncultured Lachnospiraceae bacterium
GACCGCAGAATGACTTATACGGCCGTAAAACAGATTTTAGAAGATAAAAATGAATCCCTTATCCGGGAATATGCAGAGTTTGTACCGATGTTTGAGACAATGGCTGAGGCGGCAGAAAAGCTCCGGGAAAAACGCAGGGGGCGCGGCGGTATTGATTTTGATTTTCCCGAGTCCAAAATTATTCTGGATAAACGCGGGAGAGCCGTGGATGTCAAGCCCTATGAGAGAAATTCGGCGACAAAGATTATCGAAGATTTTATGTTGGCTGCCAATGAAACCATTGCCGAGGATTTCTTTTGGCAGGAGATTCCTTTCCTCTATCGAACCCACGAAACGCCGGATATGGAGCGGATACGGAAGCTGACGGTTTTTCTTAAAAACTTTGGCTATTACCTGAAAATCAAATCCGGGGAGGTCCATCCGAAGGAGTTTCAAAAACTGCTTGGCAAGATTGAAGATACGCCGGAGGAGGCCATGATTAGCCGTCTTGTATTGCGCTCAATGATGCGGGCCAAATATACAACGGAAAATACGGGGCATTTTGGCCTTGCGGTTAAATTTTATACCCATTTTACGTCACCAATCCGGCGTTACCCGGATTTGCAAATTCACCGGATTATTAAGGAGCAGATTGACGGCCGTTTAAATGAGCGCCGTTTGGAGCATTACAGAAAGCTGCTTCCGGGCGTGGCCACAGATACAAGTACGACAGAGCGCCGGGCTGATGAAGCGGAACGGGAAGTGGATAAGCTTAAAAAGGTCGAATATATGTCCGGACATCTGGGAGAAATCCATGAAGGGGTTATTTCAGGAATTACCAATTGGGGTATATATGTGGAGCTGCCGAATACCTGCGAAGGAATGATACGTTTGCAGGATTTGGATGACTATTATATTTTTGATGAAAATAAGTATGAGCTTCAGGGTGAAATGAGCCGTCAGACCTTCCGTTTGGGTCAGAAGTTAAAAATTTGTATCGCAGATGCAGATAAAGCTGCACGAACCGTTGATTTTTTACTGGCAGATGATGTACAATAGATAGTGCGCTTAAGGTGCGGAGGTGAGGGAGTATATGGGCAAAACAGGGATTAAATTAATTGCCAATAACAAAAAAGCATACTATGATTATTTTATTGAAGACACCTATGAAGCAGGAATTTCTCTGCATGGAACAGAAGTAAAATCGCTTCGGATGGGGCGCTGTAGTGTGAAGGAGGCTTTTGTTCGTCCGGAGGGCGAGGAGCTTTTTGTCTATCAGATGAATATCAGTCCCTATGAAAAGGGAAATATATTTAATAAGGACCCTCTCCGTGTGAGAAAACTCCTGCTCCATAAATACGAGATACGAAAGATTCTTGGACAGGTGGCCCAGAAGGGATATACCATTGTGCCTTTGAAGGTTTATTTTAAGAATAGCCTGGTAAAGGTGGAGATTGGTCTGGCTAAAGGTAAAAAACTTTACGATAAGCGGGACAGCATTGCGAAAAAAGACCAGAGAAGAGAGGCCGAGAGAGATTTTAAGGTAAAAAATCTCTATTGACATTTTCATGGTTTTTGAGTATGATAAAGAAACATCGTTAGTCTTAACCATCAACTTGATAAGGGGTTGTACTGGTTTCGACGGGGGTGTGGAAGTTTGGGAAGCCATCCGCAGACTCCGGGACTGCGTAATAACCTGGAACTTAAATATAAAAGCTAACGAAGATTACGCTTTAGCTGCCTAATTGCAGCTTGTCAGCCTCAGACCGCTCACTGTCTGAGAATCTGGCATCGAACTTGTGAGGCCCTCCGTCGCCAAAGCTTTGAGGCGTCGGAAGATTTATGAAGCTACTGAGGTTGGAAGCCTGTCATTCGGCGTCTGACTGAGGGAATGTCCATAGAATGACTGTGATGGGAGAGGCCTGGATGGATGTGCCTTCGGACCGGGGTTCGACTCCCCGCAGCTCCACTCAGAGCTATGCTAAAAAATGCCTGAAAATATGCAGTTTTCAGGCATTTTTTAGTATGAATGGGCGAGACGTGTTTATTGGTATAAATTTTCAAGAATGTCGAAGGACAGATGTGGACATACACTATATAAGGGGTGTTCTGATTTATGTCAAATCGATTAAAAAATGAAAAGTCACCTTATTTATTACAGCACAGGGAGAATCCGGTAGACTGGTATCCATGGTGTGAAGAGGCTTTCAAAAAAGCGGCCGATGAAAATAAACCTGTTTTTCTGAGTATTGGTTATTCAACATGTCACTGGTGCCATGTGATGGCTCATGAATCCTTTGAGGATGAAATGGTGGCCAAATTTCTCAATGAGAATTTTGTTTCTATCAAAGTGGACAGGGAAGAACGGCCCGATATTGATGCGGTTTATATGTCTGTTTGCCAGGCAGTTACGGGGGCCGGAGGATGGCCGCTGACAATCATCATGACGCCAGAGCAAAAACCTTTCTTTGCCGGGACTTATTTTCCGAAGAATGGACGTTATGGTCAGCCCGGGCTTATGGATATTCTAAGGCAGGTAACGTCTTTATGGAAAACACGCAGAAAGGAATTGGAAAATAACGGGGAAATGATTGCTGAAGCGATTGAATTCAGCGGTTCGGATGGAGCGGCTTTATCTGTTGAGCCGAATCAAAACATTTTAGTAAAAGCTTATGAAATGTTTAAGGAGCAGTTTGACCGGGAGTGGGGCGGCTTTGGCCCGGCACCGAAATTTCCGACACCGCATCATCTGCTCTTTTTGATGCGGTATGCCGAGGCAAAAAAAGATTTGGAGGCTATGGAAATGGTGGAAATCACTTTGGAAGCCATGGCCAGAGGCGGAATCCATGACCATATTGGCGGCGGCTTTTCACGCTATTCAACGGATAAAAGATGGCTTGTTCCCCATTTTGAAAAAATGCTTTATGACAATGCGCTGCTTTTATGGACGTATGCCGAGGCTTATCGGCTGACTAAAAAAGAAATGTATGCGGATGTGGCCCGGCATACGGCAGACTACATGCTCAGAGAATTGTACGGAGAAGGATTTTATTGCGGACAGGATGCGGACAGCGACGGCGTAGAGGGGAAATATTATGTTTTTACACCGGAAGAGATTTATAAAGTTTTGGGAAATGAGGATGGAGAAAGATTCTGCCGTTATTATAATATTACCGCACAGGGGAATTTTGAAGGAAAAAATATTCCGAATACGATTGGAAACACTTCGGAAGATATTTCGGTATCCGAGGACTGTGAAGCATGGAAAAGAAAAATGTATGATTATCGGTTGGAACGCACGGCGCTTCATAAAGATGATAAAGTTTTACTTTCGTGGAATTCATGGGCTATCATTGCTTTTGTCAGGGCCGGAGAAATTCTGGAAGAACCCGTCTATCTCGAAACGGCAATTCAGGCTGAAAAATTTATTGGAGAGCGAATGACAGATGCTAATCACCGGTTATATCTTCGTTTCCGGGATGGGGAGGCGGCAAATATGGGGCAGCTTGATGATTATGCCGTATATGCTTTAGCGCTGCTTGAACTTTATCAGGCCACATTTGACGTCCGATATCTGTCGGAGGCTGTTTTTCGGGCCAAACAGATGCGGGAACTTTTTGAGGACCGGGAAGAGGGCGGATATTATATGACGGCTGTAGACGCGGAGCAATTATTGTCCCGGCCAAAGGAAACCTATGACGGAGCCCTGCCTTCCGGCAATTCGGCAGCAGCCGTTGTTTTGCAAAGACTGGCATTGCTGACAGCCGAAAAAACATGGATAGAGGCCGCAGAACGTCAACTGGGTTTTTGCGTCGGAAATATCATCAAATATCCTCCGGGTTATAGCTTTGCCCTGTTGGCGCTTTTTATGGCATTGTATCCCCATAAAGAGCTTGTCTGTACAACGGCGGGGAAGGTTCCGGAAGAGCTAAAGCAATATTTAAAGCAATATTCGTCGGATGAAATCAGCGTGCTTGTCAAAACAGAGAAAAACAAAGAGGTGCTTTCAAAATGTGCGCCTTTTACGAAAGAATATCCGGTGATAAAAGAGAAGGCCGCCTACTATCTTTGTGAAAATGGGACATGCGGAATGTCTGTGGATTTTTTGAATTTTTTGTAAAAAATGCTTGATTTCTTTTCCAACATGGTATAGAATATACAAGTCGGTATGACTAAGGCCTGTTGGTCAAGCGGTTAAGACGCCGCCCTCTCACGGCGGAAACAGGGGTTCGATTCCCCTACAGGCTGTAAACTATTTAAGAATAGTCCAACCCCAGAAAGCACCGGAATCAGATGGTTCCGGTGCTTTTTGTCATATGTCGGCGATTTTCCGGAATTGTTAAAAAAATATTCAATGCCACTGGTATTTTTGACAAGATTATATTAAAATAATAGTGATTGGCAATCCTGGTGTAAAAGAACCGACCAAAGCCAGTGTACATATTTAGGAATGATAGGAGCTGAAATAATGGATGTTCTTGAGCAAATCCGTCAGGTTATAGATACTTCGGTGCGCCCGTATCTTAAAGGACATGGCGGAGATATCCAGATTCTGGATTTTACTGACGGTGTTTTAAAGTTTAAACTGACCGGTATGTGTTCAAATTGTCCTTCTTCATTATTTACTGCGGAAGATATTGTAAAAAAAGAAGTTATGGAACAGGTAAAAGAAGTAAAAGAAGTGCGCCTGGAAGCCGGCGTCAGTGACGAGATGATTGATTTTGCGAAAAGTCTGTTGAAGCATTGACGAGGTGAACTATGGTTTTTGGAGTGAAATATTGCGGAGGATGCAATCCAAGATATAATCGTACCGCTTTTTTTGATACGGTAAAAAAACGCTGTCCGGAGATAGAGTTTCAGTATATTCAGGCAGAAACGGTATATGACCATCTCCTGGTTATTTGCGGATGTCCTTCCCGGTGTGCAGATTTATCAAAAATTCAGGTGACCGGTGATACATTTAAAATTTCAGAAGAAAGTCAGTTAGAGCAACTGATTTTAGAAATGAAACAGAGATAAATATTGGAGGCAGAGCGGATGTTAAAAGAAACGAAAAAAAATTACACACATGTTTATATGGATTTAACAGATGAAATTATTTATTTTCACACAACATCTGCTCCGTTTCGTCTGGGGAAGAGCCTTCTGGATTTTATTTATATGGATTTAGATAAAGTTTTTCTTCATACAGAACAGGTACGCGGCATACACCCTTATTTTTCTTCATGGAGCGATGAAAGACTTCAGGCCCTTAATATGAGAAGTGACAGTGACGGGAAATCCTCTGAATTGACGTTGGAAAAACTGAAAGAACTTCAAAGTATCTATAAAAAGCTTTTAGATGCGCTTATTCATGGACCGTCGGAGACGAATGAGGATGCGACACATTATTTTCTGCGTCATCCCTTCTATTCCAGCGGAACATTGGTCAATCAGACAGTGAAAAATGAAAACCGGTGGATGATTGATTATTTTCTGATGGGCTTTGAAGATTGTCTCATGTGCGAACTGATTGAAATGATTCGCCGTCATCAGAATATTAAAGTTTGTAAAAACTGCGGCCGTTTTTTTATACCCAGACGAAGCAATGTGGATTATTGCACACGTGTATTTTCCAGTGATGGAAAAACCTGTTCGGATGTGGGATATACAAAAACTTTTGCCAAAACTGTAAAAAATGATGAACTTCTTCAGGCCTACACACGGGCTTATAAGGCCCACTATGCCCGTATGACCAAACCTCGGAAAAAAGCAGCCAACATGAGCCGGGAAGACTTTGAGGCCTGGTATAAAGAGGCAAAGGAGGGGCTTGAGTTGGCCCGTCAGGGAAAAATAGACGCACAGGCCTATAAAGAGTGGTTAAAAAAATAAATCTGGCCAAAGAGACATTGTCATTTTTAAAAAGAAGTGATATAATTAAACCAATGGGGCATTAGCGCAGTTGGGAGCGCGCAACATTCGCATTGTTGAGGCCACGGGTTCGAATCCCGTATGCTCCATTTTATAATAAGATTAATATTCGGTTGCAGATAAGCTTTATAGTTGATTATAAGGCTTATTTTTATTGTAAAATTAATAGAAGTTTAAATTTAATGACGAATGAAAGGAATAATGATATAATTAAATTGTAACAATTTATGCGATTGTGGATGACAGAAGAGAATATACGAATCTTATATGAGAAAAAGGCTGCTGGCTGTGGTGCTGGCCGCCTTTTTAGGTATGGAAACCCTTAAATTCTGACTTATACACAGAAAAGTAATTAAATCCCAAAAAACAAAAAATCTGAAAGCCCAATAGAATCAAGAGCTTTCAGATTTTTATATAATGCCGGCAGCGGGACTTGAACCCGCACGTGGTTGCCCACAACAGATTTTGAGTCTGCCTCGTCTGCCATTCCGACACGCCGGCTTATCAAACACAAGTGATATTATACGAGATATTTTTGGATTTGTCAACAAAATTATGAATTTTCTTTATAATATGTTATAATAATTTCATTCATGCAAAGGAGGAAAAAGGAAGATGATTCAAAGAGTAGTGGCAATGTATTTCAGCCCGACAGATACGACAAAAAAAGTAGTAAAGGAAATTGCCGGGGGTTTGGCATCAAATTTAAAATGTGAGCAGTCGGTTGTGGATTTTACTCTGCCGGAGGTAAGAAAAAATATACAGACATTTTCAAAAAATGATTTGGTTGTTTTTGGAACGCCCGTCTATGCCGGAAGGGTTCCGAATGTGCTTTTAAAATATATACATACGGTACAGGGCGGCGGCGCTTTGGCGGTTCCCGTTGTTCTTTTTGGAAACCGGAATTATGACGACGCTTTGGCCGAGCTTCAGGCGCTGCTTGGAGAGGATGGATTTTTACCGGTGGCGGCGGGAGCCTTTGTCGGGGAACATTCATTTTCAAGAATACTTGGCGCCGGACGGCCGGATGAAAAGGATATGGCGGTGATTCGGGAATTTGCTGAAAATATTTATAAAAAACTGAAAAATGGCGGTATACCGGAAAGCTTCCAGCCGCTGGAAGTGGGCGGAGAATATCCATCCAGGGGCTACTATCAGCCGAGGGACCGTCAGGGAAATCCGGTCGATATACGTAAGGTGAAGCCAAAAACATCGGAGGCCTGTGATGATTGCAAGCTTTGTGCGAAGGTCTGTCCGATGGGTTCCATCAGTTATGAGAATGTCCGGGAATTTACAGGAATTTGTATAAAATGCGGCAGTTGTATAAAAAAATGTCCGGTAGGAGCCAAATATTATGATGCAGAAAGTTATCTTTACCACCAGCATGAGCTGGAAGAGGAATATACCCGCCGGGCCGAGCCGTCCTTATTTTTATAAAAAGGGGATTGACCTTCCACAAAGTAGAAGGCGTATACTTCCCATGTAACAAGGAGGTATTGGGATGAAGATTAATGAAGTGGAACAAAAGGTAGGAATTACGAAGAAGAATATCCGTTTTTACGAGCAGGAGGGTTTATTAAAACCGGAAAGAAACGCTCAGAATGGCTACAGGGAATATTCCGAAGAGGACCTGGTTTTGCTCCAGAAAATTAAATTGCTCCGTAAACTCTCTGTTCCGATTGAGGAGATACGAAAAATAGAAACAGGAATCCTGACAATGGAGGATGCGCTGCGCAGACACCATATTTATTTGGAGAGAGAACAAAAAAATATCGAAGAAATGCGGCTTTTTTGTCAAATGCTTATGGATGGAAACGAAAACTTTTCCTCGATGAATGCTTCGGAATATTTGGAGAAAATGGAGCATATGGAAAAGGAGGGAACACGTTTTATGAATGTGCAGTTAAAAGACCGTAAGCATAAGTTTTTTGCACCATTGATGATGTCATTTATAATGATTGCCCTTTTGGCATCGGTCAGTATATTCTCTGTGTGGATATATATAGCCAACCCACTGGACCGGCCGCCGATATTTTTCGTGGTTATTATGATTGGCATATCGGCCATACTGATTTTGGGAATTCTTTGGAACTTGTGGAAAAGATATCTGGAAATTAAAGGAGGAGAAGAGGATGTTGCTGCTAAATATTAATTATGTACCGGATAAAAAAATCGAAGCTCTTGGGCTGGTGAAAGGCAATGTGGTTCAGTCCAGCCATCTTGGAAAGGATATTATGTCCGGATTAAAGACGGTTGTCGGCGGTGAGATTGCCAGCTATACGGAAATGCTTAATCAGGCCCGGCAGATTGCGACGAAGCGAATGGTTGATGAAGCGGAGCGGCTTGGTGCGGACGCCATCATCAATATACGGTATGCGTCGGCTTCTGTTATGAGCGGAGCAGCGGAAGTCATTGCCTATGGCACGGCGGTCAAAATGCTTTAATTTTGATGAACTTTCTTAAAATTCACTTAAGATGCTTGATATTAAAAATTTCGGGTGCTATAATGCCTTAAAGGTAGTCAGTGAGGTTTTTTGAGAAAGTGTGATATTTATGATAAAAAATTTTATTAGTAAATGGGGAACAAAGCTAATCGTTCCACTATATATGGCTTTTTACCTGGCGTCTTTTGCTTATCTGGAAAACCGGGTGACCTATCGGTTCCATGTGATTCATTCAAGCCTGGATAGTCTGGTGCCGTTTTGCGAGTATTTTGTGATACCTTACTTTTTATGGTTTGCTTATATTATCGCTACCGTATTGTGGTTTATGTTTAAAAACAAAGACCAAAAAGAATATATGCAGTATATTTTTAATCTGGGTATCGGCATGACCGTATTTATTATTGTTTCCTGGGTATATCCGAATGGCCATTTGCTTCGCCCAATATCTTTCCCGAGGGACAATATTTTTACAGATATGGTCCGTTTCCTCTATACGATTGATACGCCGACGAATGTACTGCCAAGTATTCACGTTTACAACTCGATAGCTGCTTTTATTGCAATTGCCCGTTGTAAAGCACTGAAAAACAACCGGCTGATTGTTGGAGGCTCATTTGCCTTAACGGTATTGATTATTGCGTCCACCATGTTCCTGAAACAGCATACGGTTGTGGACGTTGCCTTGGCATTAGCCTTAAATGTGGTTGTATATCTGCTGGTTTATCGTCCGGAGGACAGCCGGGTCGTTGTTCGTGGCAGAGAGTATTCCGGCATTGAACATTCTTAAAAGTCAGAGGGTGTCGCAAAATCATCAAATGAGATGACTGAGCGATACCCTTTTTATCTTTATTTTCTTGTATATATTCCACAGAATTTCGTTTGTAAATTTATAAGAAAATGACGTGAGGGAAAGAAATTTTGTTAGCTTTGCCCCGAAGAAAATATTGATTTTTGTTAGAATGTTACAAAACTGTTAATTTCACTTTTTTTCCTGGATTCCCCTTGAATATTAAAAATAATCATATTAGAATAGAAGAGGTCGGACGACATTTTTGGATAACATTCGACATTGTAAAATTGAAATATCGAATGTTTTGGGGGGAGTAAGTAGCTTGGTTTTTTCCAGTTTATTATTTATATATCTGTTTTTTGCATTGACCATGTTCGTCTATTGTTATGTGGGAACGATTCAGAGAAAGAACGTGGTTTTGTTAGTTGCATCCTTAATTTTCTATGCGTGGGGCGGGCCTAAATATCTGATTCTTTTGTTGGTTATGGCTTTGATTAGCTGGTTTTCTGCGCTCCAAATCTATCATTTTCGTGAAAAATTGTTTTTAAAACGTTTGTGCCTTATAATCGGCGTGGGACTTCAACTGGCGTTGCTCGGGTATTTTAAATATGCCGGATTTGTTCTTGAAAATGTGCAGCGGATTGCCGGGGTTCCGGAAGTGATTCCTGAAATTGTATTGCCTATTGGTATTTCCTTTTATACGTTTCAGTTAATTTCTTACGTGGTTGACGTATATCGGAGTGAAGTCGTACCCCAGAAGCGGTATTGGCTGGTATTATTATACTGCAGTCTTTTTCATCAATGTATTGCCGGACCGATTGTCCGGTATAAGGATGTGGCCCAGGAAATTGAACACCGGAGAGCAAAAATTCCTGAGATTGGACGTGGGATTAACCGATTTACGATTGGTCTTGTGAAAAAGGCAGTCTTTGCAAATTCCTGTGCCCAGATTGCCGACACGATGCTTCCGGAGGCCATCATGCAGTTTAACGCAGTTCCGGCCCTTGGGCTGTGGCTCGGCGCTCTGATGTATATGCTTCAGATTTATCTGGATTTTTCGGCCTATTCGGATATGGCTATCGGTATGGGACTTATGATTGGTTTTCATTATAAAGAGAACTTTAATTATCCCTATATTTCCGATACGGTGACGGAATTTTGGCGGCGGTGGCATATTTCTCTGAGCAGCTTTTTCAGGGACTATGTGTACATACCTCTCGGCGGTAATCGCAAAGGAGCGAGACGGACAATTTTCAATTTATTTATTGTTTGGGCGCTGACCGGCCTGTGGCATGGCGCAAGCTGGAATTTCGTGCTTTGGGGACTTTATTATTTTGTTTTTCTTGTATTGGAAAAGAAAGTGCTTTTAAATAAGATAAAAAATCTTCCGAAGGCCGTTGGGCATATTTACACACTGGTTGTCGTTTATTTTGGGTGGATTATTTTTAAATGTACGGATTTATCCCGGATTGGACGTATGCTTAAAGGGATGCTCGGGTTAAATCATAACGGTTTTATGAGCCTGGAAGTGGCAATGACGGTAAAGAACAATATTTTCTTTATTATTATAGCGCTGATTGCCTGCACGCCGTTAGCTTCCAACGGATATAAGTGGATGTGCCGTCAATGCAAAACCGTTGCTTTCTTTAAATATTTACGCCGTGTCATTGAGATTGCGGGGCCGGTGATTCTTTTGATGTTATCTACAATGGCCCTTGTTGGCAACAGCTATAACCCATTTTTGTATTTTCAGTTTTAAAAGGACAGTATGCGATTTATGGAAGAGAAGAAAAAACGTCGTTCAAAAAGAAAAGTCAGGAAAAAAGACTATAAATATACAAAATATAAAATATATGCCTTCTCAGCCGCTTTAATGCTGATGGCAATCGTGGCTCTCCTGATTCCATTGCGGCCAAAGGAATCGAAGGTTGAAAAGCGGATGCTGACAGAGTTTCCGGCGTTTTCGATTCAAAGTTTTCTGGACGGAGAATTCCTAAGCGGCGTCAGCACATGGTATGCGGATACATTTCCTTTCAGGGAAACTCTTCTGGCGGGAAATACAAGATACAGGGGACTGTACGGAATCCAGAATAACCAGATTCATGGTTCGATTCAGGCGGCCGATGAGGTCCCGACAAAGCGTATATCTCTGACCGATATTATTCTTCCGGATATTCAGCGGGAAATGGAAGAACTTCAGGAAGCTATGCGGGAGGCCGTAGCTACCCAGCAGGCGGCTGATGCAGCTAACGGCGGCGTGAAACGGCGCCAGATTACCAGCGTGCCGGAACAGGTAGGTTCTGTTTATGTAGCCGATGATACGGCGTTCAGCCTTTATGGATTTACTCAGGAAGCGGCCAATCAGTATATTGATACGATTAGCGCCCTGGCAAATAAAGTCGATAGTGATGTTACGGTTTACGACATTGTTGTTCCAATCAGTACAGGGATTTATCTGGACGAAAAACTCCAAAAGGAATTGGGATGCAGTGACGAGCAGGCCGCTATCCAGTACATATATGACAACATGGATGATAAGGTGGTGACCGTTGACGCGTTTACCGCTCTGAAAAATCATTCGGATGAGTATTTGTATTTCCGGACAGACCACCATTGGACGGCCCTCGGCGCCTATTATGCTTACAGTCAGTTTATGAAGGAAAAAGGTATAACGCCGACATCTTTAGGGAAATATGAAACTATGGTTTTTGATGGCTTTATCGGAACGCTTTACGCGGCCAGCAATCAGACGCCATCTTTAGCTGAAAATCCGGATGTCGTTACGGCCTATATTCCGTCGGCGACAAATAAAATGACGTATACGGATATCGACGGAAATGTCAATGAATATGATATTATTTATGATGTCTCTGATTGGAGTTCGGATTCAAAATATAATTGTTTTATTGCCGGAGACCAGCCCTTTGAAGAGATTCATAACCCGAATATGAGCGACGGAAGTTCCTGCGTTGTTATTAAGGAATCTTTCGGCAATGCTTTCGTCCCGTTCCTGGTTGACCATTACGAGAATGTCTATGTGGTGGATTACCGGTATTATCCGGAAGGCTTAACCGCTTTGATACGGGACAAGGGGATTAAGGATGTTGTCTTTATAAATAATATTTCGGCAGCCACAACCTCTTCTCTGGTCAGCAATATTGCAGAGATTGTCAACTATTAATTTGTACAAAAAAGATATCGGAGAACTTTTCGGTATCTTTTTTTTGATAAATGGTATACACTGGAAATAAGGTAAATGTCTATGGAATGTATTGAAGTACAGGGATTAATTCATCAATTTATTGATGATAAACTGGATGAGAGAACACTGACAGAGTTTTTGGAACATATAAAGGATTGTCCGTCCTGCCATGATGATTTGGAAGCAACCTATACGGTTATGGCCGTTATACGGCTTCTGGACGATGAAGAGGAAACACCGGATTTGCTGGGGGCTTTGGACCGGCGGATTGAAGAAAAGGAAGCCTGGTTAAAGCAGCAGCATCGGGCGCATTTCCTGAAAAAACTCGTCGGAGCGACCGCGTTTATAATGGCAATGTTTCTTATATCAAGTATGATTGTGTTTTTGGCGGGAAATATCCGTCCGGAAAAACATTTGACGCTACCCGTGCATGCCTCGGTGAATAATCCTTTAAATATTCACCGGAACGAATCGGTTATCGACAATTTCCTTTATATACGTGAAGGAAATCGGATTTATATGGTATCCTCTAAGAAAATGCCGGGACTATTGATGTTTGACAGCAGGAGGGCGGACAGGCCAAAGGAAGGTTGGATTAACAATGAATAAAAAAGTAGTATTGATTGACGGGCACAGCATTTTAAACCGGGCCTTTTATGGCGTACCGGTACTGACAAATTCGGAGGGCCTGCATACCAATGGTATTTACGGATTTTTAAATATTATGTTTAAAGTGCTTGACGAAGAAGGGGCCGGCGCTTTAATGGTGGCTTTTGATTTGAAAGCACCCACATTCCGTCATAAGATGTATGAGGCTTATAAGGGCACACGAAAACCGATGCCCCGGGAATTGCATGAGCAGGTTCCTGTTTTAAAAGAAGTGCTTGGCGCTATGGGAATTCCCATTGTGACAAAGGAAGGTTATGAAGCGGATGATATTCTCGGAACGCTCAGCCGGATATGGGAAGAAAAAGGCTATGAGGTCACCATTGTTTCCGGAGACAGGGATTTGCTTCAGTTGGCAACAGAAAAAGTAAAAATCAGCATACCAAAAACAAAAGCCGGAGGAACTCAGGTAGAAAATTATTTTGCAAAAGATGTTCTGGATGTTTACCAGGTGACGCCAACCCAGTTTATTGATTTAAAAGCATTGATGGGCGATGCTTCGGATAATATTCCGGGAGTTCCGGGAATCGGTGAAAAGACGGCGACAAAGATTATTACGGCCTATGGCAGTATCGAATCGGCTTATGCGCACGTCGATGAAATCAAACCGGCCCGTGCGGCCAATAATTTAAGAGAACATTATGATATGGCGGTCATGAGTAAAAAGCTGGCGGCTATTGATACCCATGCGCCGATTGAAATTCCGGATACATCTGCCGGATTCGATAATATGTATTCGGAAGCTGCTTATCAGATAATGAAACGGTTGGAATTTAAAAATATTCTGAATCGGTTTCGTCAGGAGGATGTGGCAGTTCCGGTCCTGTCCGCCGCTGTGGAAATCCCGGATAAAAACGAACAGAGACAGAAAATTTTTGAGGCTATGGGGCAGCCGATGATTGGTCTGTATCCGGTCTGTGAAAATGACGTTTGCGGCCTGGTTCTGGCCTACGGCAATGAAACGTTCTGGATGCCCGCGTCTTCAAAAGCGGATTTATCATCGATGGCCGGTTGGTTTGACGGTCATCCGGAAATGGCGGCTCTCGGATTAAAGAGCGGACTTCACTATTTGCCGGTGGCCGAATCGGATAATGTGTTGGATGTAAGTCTGATGGCTTATCTGCTGAATCCCTTAAAGGATTCCTATGATTATGATGATATTGCCCGGGATTATCTGGGGCTGACCCTGCCTTCAAGAACCGATTTATATGGCAAAAAGACCCTGGCGGAAATTTTATCTGAGGATAAGGAAAAGGCGATGACCTGGCTCGGATATTATGCGGCGCTGCCGTTAAAGGCGGCGCCTCTGCTCAAAAGCGCCCTTGAGAGCGAAGGCATGTGGACGCTTTATCAAGAAGTCGAGCTTCCTTTAAGCTTTTCAATTTATCGGATGGAGGTCGCCGGAATTCGGGTGGAACGGGAAGCACTGAAAGATTACGGAAATCATTTGGTCGGAAGAATCCAGGAGCTGGAGCAGGAAATTTACGCCCTGGCCGGAGAAACCTTTAACATTCTCTCGCCAAAACAGTTGGGCGTCATTTTGTTTGATAAGCTGCATTTGCCATACGGCAAAAAAACAAAGACAGGATATTCCACATCGGCGTCGGTATTGGAAAAACTGCAGGATGAGGAGCCGATTGCCCGTCTTGTCCTGGAATACCGGCAGCTTACAAAATTAAAATCGACCTATGCGGATGGGCTGGCCAACTTTATTTCAGAGGATGGGCGGATTCACGGAAAATTCCATCAGACAATCACGGCGACGGGACGAATCAGCAGTACCGAACCCAATTTACAGAACATCCCTGTGCGGGTGGAGCTTGGACGGCGAATCCGTAAGGTTTTTGTGCCAAAGGAGGGCTGTGTGTTTGTGGATGCGGATTATTCCCAGATTGAACTGCGTGTTCTGGCCCACATGTCCGGGGACGAAAATCTGATAGAAGCCTATAAACAGGCGGAGGATATTCACCGGATGACAGCCTCTCAGGTATTTCATACACCGCTTGAGGAAGTGACCAGCCAGCAGCGCAGTAATGCGAAGGCCGTTAATTTCGGTATCATCTATGGCATCAGCTCTTTTGGATTGAGTCAGGGATTAAGCATTACCCGCAAGGAGGCGGAGGTTTATATAAAACAGTATTTCTCGGCCTATCCGAAAATCAAGGATTTTCTTGACGGCCTGGTTGCCGAAGGCAAGGAAAGGGGCAGCGTATATACCCTGTTCCACCGGAAACGTCCGATTCCGGAATTGTCCTCCAGCAATTTTATGCAGAGGGCTTTCGGCGAGCGGGTTGCCATGAATTCACCGATTCAGGGGACGGCGGCCGATATTATCAAAATTGCAATGGTCCGGGTGGACCGGCGGCTGCGGGAAGAAGGCCTTAAATCCCGCCTTGTTCTTCAAATTCATGATGAACTGCTGATTGAAACAGAACTGGACGAAGTGGATATCGTAAAAAAAATTCTCCATGATGAGATGAGCCATGCCGCCGATTTGAAGGTGCCATTGGAAATCGACGTCAATACGGGGACGGACTGGTATGAAGCGAAATAAAGAAAAAGAGGATGAAAAAGAATGAAGGTTGTTGGAATTACAGGGGGTGTAGGCAGCGGTAAGTCGGAGGTGCTGCGTCTTCTCGAAGAAAAATTCAATTGCGGTGTGATACGGACCGATGATGTGGCCCGGGATTTGTGCGAACCCGGAGAAAAAAGCTATGAGCTTATCGTAGAGACCTTTGGAAAGGATATTCTGGACAGCGAGGGGCGTTTGGACCGACCGAAAATTGCGGCCATTGTATTTGAAGATGAGGAAAAGCGGCAGGCGCTGAATCAGTGTACGCATCCGCAGGTTTACGAATGGGTTCGCAATAAAGTCCGTGAATGGCGGACAGAGAACGGGTTTTCAATGATTGCCGTAGAGGCGGCTTTAATGGATGAGCTGAAGGAAATCGGCGTCTGTGAAAGCTATTGGTACGTCCATGTAAAACCGGAAATTCGCCGGGAACGGCTTCGGATTTCCCGGGGTTACAGTGATGCAAAAATGGACGCCATTTTTGCATCCCAGCTTCCTGAGTCTGTGTTTTTAAATGGGTGCGATGTGGTGATTGATAACAATTCTGACCTCGAAAATGTAGAAAAACAGCTAAAATCCCTGTGCAAATAGCAAAAAAGTGGGGAATGGGTAAAAAAACATTGATAATTTTTTACAAAATTGTTAACAAAAAATTATAAAAAATCACGAAAATATGTAAGAAAAAATTAAGAAAGCAGATAATTTTTGAAGAAAAAATACAAGATATGGGTATTTGAAAAGTAAAATAATCGAAATCTTGTGTAGAATCCGTTGATTTGACAAGGCTTTAATATTTTGATAGAATACGCCTGTATGGAACACTTATACCGAATGTGTTCGCCAAGCGGGCACATTACAAGTAAAGAGGTGAAATATGGGTAAGAAATTACGAAATGTCATGCTACATATGATTGGCACGGTAATGGCGGTTTCACTGATTTTTGGCAATGCCTTAAGTGTATCTGCTGAAGAAACAAAAAGTGAAGAAACCATTGCGGCCGTATCGGATGCGGAGATGACACCGAATTCAGAAAAGCTTGTTTCCCAAAAGGCACCTGAAGTTGGACTGAAAGATGTTACACTGAATAAGACCGATGTACTGAACAGTTTGGTGGGGGTCACACGTCTGTTCTACAATGGGGAGTTTTCAGGAAAGTTTGTGGTAAACACAGAACCTTATCTGGAAATTTATTCTGAGGACAATGCCGAAAGTGAGGTTGAAGGGAAGATATACCCGGCTTCCATTGGCGAGATTGAGGAATGGGGACCGGAGTGGACGAAGGTTTCCTCAGGGAATGTCACAGGATACATTTCTACAAAAGATATTTCGATTGGTTATGATGCCGAGAAATTGGCGAAAGAAATCGGCCATCGCAAGGTAACGGTGGCGGTCGAATCCTTGAATATCCGTCAGGAGGCTGATGCGGACAGCGATGTTGTCGCGACAGCCATTGAGAGCGAAGTTTTTCCGGTCGTTGAAAGCGGAGAAGAATGGACGCGGATTGACTTTGGTGAAGGCGAGGGCTTTGTGGCCAGTGAATATGTGGAAGAGAGCATTGAACTGGACGAGGCCGTATCCATAGCCGAGGAAGAAGAAAGAAATATGAATTCTTATCCTACGTCGGCGCCGCTTGCTGAAAAGCAGGCAAATGCGGACCGACTGGATACGGGAAGCTCCGGCGGAACGGCGGAAGCTGCGGCTTCATCGGAGGCTTTGTCCGTGACATCGGATGAGGTATACCTGCTGGCTTGCATGGTTTATGTCGAGTCCGGCGCCGAGCCTTATGAAGGACAGTTGGCCGTTGCCAATGTCATTGTAAACCGGGTAAAGGATGCCCGATTTGATAACACGATTGCCGGAGTTATTTACGCACCGGGCCAGTTCCCGGGAGCCCACAACGGTGTTCTCGACAATGTACTTGCCAGCGGACCGAGCGAGTCGTGCATGCGTGCAGCCCAGGAGGCTTTGGCAGGCATCAACAATATTGGTGGTTATTATTACTTTAATGGTTATGTGGACGTATCCACTGTCAGCGAATATCTCGTAATCGGTGGTCATACATTTTATAACTATTAAAAAATAAACAAGCTGAGTATGGATTCAAAGGGACTTTGAATGTAATCGAATTTACATTCAGAGTCCTTTTTCTATATTGCCGTTTTTCAGGTTTCGTATTATAATAAACAATGGACTACAAGAGAGGAAGATGAGCATGAAATTTGGCACCATTGCCAGCGGCAGCAGTGGAAACTGTCTTTATGCCGGAAATGAAGACACCCATATCCTTATTGATGCCGGAATCAGTTGTAAACGCATTTGTGAAGGCCTGAAAACATTTCATCTGGAGGGCGGAGATATTCAGGGAATTTTGATTACCCATGAGCATACGGACCATATTTCCGGGCTTGGCGTGCTTGCACGGAAGCTTTGCATACCGATTTATGGAACGGAGGGAACACTGCGTCAGATTTCTGAGATGGGAAACCTGGGAAAGATTGACCGGGAACTGTTTCAGCCGATTGAGGCGGGTCGGGAATTTAAGATTGGCAGTTTTTCTGTGGAGTCTTTTTCAATTTCTCACGATGCGGCCGAGCCGGTGAGCTATTTGATAAAGGACGGCGCTCAGAAGCTTGGAATGGTCACCGATTTGGGATATTATGACGAGGCCATTGTGGAGCGGCTGCAAAATTCGAATCTGCTTTATGTGGAGGCAAATCACGATATACATATGCTTCAGGCGGGGCCGTATCCTTATTATCTCAAACGGCGTATTTTGGGAGAACGTGGTCATCTGTGTAATGAAAAGGCGGCCGAGCTGGTCACAAAATTGATGAATGGACAGTTGAATCAGGTGATTCTCGGACATTTGAGTAAGGAAAATAATTATCCGGACCTCGCACTGACCACAGTGAAAAATGAGGTCGAAGATTCGGTAAAGGTCGAGGTAGCCCCGAGGGACCATGCAGGACATTTATTTGACCTGGCGTTATAGGAATATAGGAGGAAAGTAACATGAAAAAAACAATTATCACTGTAATTGGAAAAGACACCGTGGGAATTATCGCAAAAGTATGTACCTATCTGGCAGAAAATAATGTAAATATCCTGGATATTTCCCAGACAATCGTACAAGAGTATTTTAATATGATGATGATTGTGGATACGAATGCAGCTTCTAAGGAATTTGAGGTGCTTTCCAAAGAACTGAGAGAAGTCGGAGAACAGATTGGTGTAAAAATCAAGATGCAGCATGAAGATATTTTTAACTGTATGCACAGAATTTAAGAGGTGACGACATGATTAATTTATACGAGGTACAGGAAACCAATAAGATGATTGAAGAGTCCAATCTCGATGTGCGGACAATCACAATGGGTATCAGTCTTTTGGATTGCTGTGATACGGATGTGCATAAAGTTTGTGAAAATATTTATCAGAAAATCACAACAAAGGCAAAAAATCTTGTATCTACCGGCTGCGAGATTGAAAATGAATTTGGTATTCCGATTGTAAATAAACGAATTTCCGTGACGCCAATCAGTCTGATTGGCGGTTCCTGTTGTAAAACGACCGATGATTATGTGGAAATCGCAAAAGCACTGGATAAAGCGGCGCTTGAAGTCGGCGTCAATTTTCTTGGCGGTTATTCGGCCCTTGTTTCCAAGGGGATGACGGAGAGCGACCGTTTGTTAATCGAATCCATTCCGAAAGCATTGGCCTGCACAGAACGGGTGTGCAGTTCGGTCAATGTGGGTTCTACAAAAACAGGCATAGATATGGATGCCGTAAAGCTTCTCGGTGAAAAGATTCTTGAGACGGCAGAGCTGACAAAGGAAGCCGATTCCCTTGGCTGCGCCAAACTGGTTGTTTTCTGTAACGCGCCGGACGATAATCCGTTTATGGCCGGAGCTTTCCACGGCGTGACCGAAGGCGATGTTGTCATCAATGTGGGTGTCAGCGGACCGGGGGTTGTTAAACGGGCTTTGGAAAAGGTTCGCGGCGAAGATTTCGGAACACTTTGCGAGACAATTAAAAAGACGGCTTTCAAAGTAACCCGTGTGGGTCAGTTGGTTGCGCAGGAGGCTTCGAAACGTCTGAATGTTCCGTTTGGCATCATCGATTTGTCCTTGGCGCCGACACCGGCTGTCGGGGACAGTGTCGCTGAAATTCTGGAAGAAATCGGCCTCGAATCCGTAGGGGCGCCCGGAACGACGGCCGCTTTGGCTCTTTTAAATGACCAGGTAAAGAAGGGCGGCGTTATGGCCTCTTCCTATGTCGGCGGACTTTCCGGAGCTTTTATTCCGGTTTCCGAGGACCAGGGAATGATTGATGCGGTGAAAGCGGATGCGCTGACATTGGAAAAACTGGAAGCGATGACCTGTGTCTGCTCGGTTGGCCTGGACATGATTGCCATTCCGGGAGATACAAAGGCGACGACCATTTCCGGTATTATTGCCGATGAAATGGCCATCGGCATGATTAATCAGAAAACAACGGCGGTGCGTCTTATTCCTGTCATTGGAAAAGGCGTCGGCGAGATGGTTGAGTTCGGCGGACTTTTAGGGTATGCGCCGATTATGCCTGTGAATCATTTTGGATGTGAAGCGTTTGTAAATCGTGGCGGACGTATTCCGGCGCCAATTCACAGCTTTAAAAATTAATGGATAGATGGGGGAATCAGAATGTCTGATATTTTAAAAGGACTGGAACCTGAAAGGGTATTTCACTATTTTGAAGAAATCTGCGCGATTCCCCACGGGTCAGGAAATGAAAAGGCCATCAGTGATTACTGCATGGCCTTTGCCAAATCTCATGATTTGTGGGCGCGTCAGGATGAGGCAAACAATGTGGTCATCCGAAAACCTGCGTCGGCCGGCTATGAGGATGCGCCGGTAGTGATGCTTCAGGGCCATATGGATATGGTATGTGAGAAAAACAGTGACGTGGATTTTGATTTTGAAAATGAAGGGTTAAGGCTCAAGGTCGAAGGGGATTTTGTGTCCGCCGAAGGGACGACCCTTGGCGGCGACGACGGCATTGCCGTTGCATTTGCGCTGGCCATTCTTGAAGATGAATCTCTGGAACATCCGGAGCTGGAGGTTGTCATTACGACCGATGAGGAGGTTGGAATGAAGGGGGCGCATGCCCTGGATGTCAGCGATTTGAAGGCGAGCTGCCTTTTAAATCTGGATAATGAGAGCGAAGGACAGATTTTGACCTCCTGTGCCGGAGGGATGAAAAGCCGTGCTTCCATTCCTGTACGCTTTGTTGAATGGGAGGGTGTCGGCGCCGAATTAAAAGTCAGCGGTTTAAAGGGCGGCCATTCGGGCGCTGAAATTCATTGCGGCCGGGCGAATGCCAACCGGCTGCTCGGTCGTTTCCTTTTTGAATTAAATAAAGAATTAAATGTGGGCGTTTGTGAAATCAACGGCGGTATGAAGGATAATGCCATTCCCCGGGAGGCGCAGGCCAAAATTGTCCTTCGTCCGGAGGATATTGCACAGGCCCGGGAAATCCGGGATAAGTTTGCCGAGGATATTCGGGATGAATTTGGGGTTTCCGACCCGCAGATTAAGATTGAATTGGAAATAGATAGCAATAAACAAAAAGAATTTAAAATCTTCCATCCAACAGATATGGAACGTATATTATTTATGTTCATACAATCGCCAAATGGTATCCAGACCATGAGTATGGAGCTTCCAGGATTGGTAGAAAGCTCTCTGAATATGGGTGTTGTGCGGACCGAGGAAGATGCCGTTTGCTTTTCCTGGGCGGTACGGAGCAGCAAAAAGAGTCTGAAATTCTATATCAGCGCACAGTTGGCCTATTTGACCGAGTTCCTTGGCGGAACTTACTGGTATGACGGCGAATATCCGCATTGGTCCTACCGCAGCCATTCACCAATCCGTGAGGTTGTGACATCGGTTTACAAAGAACTGACCGGAAAGGATGCCAGCATTGAAGCGATTCACGCCGGTTTGGAGTGCGGCCTTATTTCAGAAAAGATGCCGGAGCTGGACATTGTGGCCCTCGGGCCGGATATTATGGATATCCATACCCCGGATGAACATTTGAGTATTTCTTCGGTTGGACGGACATACCGTTTGATTCGCACCGTATTAAGCCGGATTAGGGCCTGAAGTATTGGAAGGTGACAGCTTCTATTTTGTTAATTTTCAATAGATTACTTGATGTGGTTATGGGAGTCGTGCTGTTTTTTTTAAGCCTCGCCGATTATCAAACCTATAAAATTCCTTCATGGACAACGACCCTCATAGGCCTGCTTGGCCTGCTTAAGATGCTTCTGAATCCGTCGGCCCGGATGGAGGGCCTGCTGGGGTTTTTCTCCGTAAGCCTTTTTCTGTGCTTGTTATATGTTGTGACGGAGGGTCGGGGAGTTGGCGGCGGTGATGTTAAGCTGATGGCTGTTTCCGGGCTGATGCTCGGCTGGCAGAAAAATATTTTGGCTTTTTTCGTGGGCTGTGTGCTTGTTTTATGCGTTTATCTGGTACGGAAGCTTTTAGCGGCGGCCGCTTTCAAAAATCGCCGGACAAAGGCGGCTTGTTGGCCGGAAAGGCTTCGACGGATAGCTTTTGCTCCCTATCTTTCTGTCGGTATTTTTGTGAGCATGATTTGGGGCGACGGATTGATTTTGGCCTATATGTCCTGGCCGGGACTGACGTTTTAATCAAAAATGTTCTTATAAATTTCCTCCCTGCATATATTTATAGCAGTATATGTGAGGAGGTTTTTTATGGACCAGTTTAATCTGTATAAAGATATTCAGGCCAGAACCGGCGGGGAAATTTATCT
>CABUAW010000042.1 GCA_902489645.1 uncultured Lachnospiraceae bacterium
ATTTCCATGCGAAACCAACTTCAACACCGAAGATGGAGTTAATAGCAATAGCAAACGGTGGTGTTGTAACATTCAGAATGCCTTTGATGCCAATCTGAGGAATACGTGTTACTACAAGAATAATAGCGATGATACCGTAAGGTACCCAGGCCATAACAGGAGACATTGTTGTTTCCACTTTCATGGATTCATCTTCCTGAACGTCCGTAGTGGATTTCCAATGTTCTGCCCACTGGGAGTGGTCAGGGAATTCAAATTTGCTCTTAGGAACAAGAATACCCTTCTGTGCTGTAACAACGCAGATAACCAGGGCTACGAGCGCACCAATCAGAGATGGGAACTCTGGTCCAAGGAATGCTGCACAGATTAAATATGGTACAACGAATGCGACAGCCGACATTAAAATATATGGAATGACTTCAATCGCATATTTTGTAGATTTGTCTTTACCAAACATCTTAACCATCATAAATACAACGATGAAGATGATAATCGGACAAATAATGGCACTCGGAATAGCAACCCATTTTGTCAGGCCTAATTTCCATGCTTCCGTATCGGTTACGCCAATACCGGCTAATTCACTGCTAACCATGTTGAAAGCCGTGTTTGTCGGTGTACCAACGGCGCCGTAGGCTACCGGCGTACTGTTCATAATCAGCGCGCACATAGCGGCACAAAGCGGCGGGAATCCCAGACCGATTAACAGCGGAGCAGCCAAAGCAGCAGGTGTACCGAATCCGGCCGCACCTTCGATAAATGCACCGAACATGAAACCGATAATAACTACCTGAATACGAGGGTCATCACTAACGCTTGTGAACATACGATTGATGACACCCATACCACCGGACTGTTTCAGTGTGTTCATAATCAGAATCGCACCAAAGATAATAACGATGGTATCAATGGAATTCAGGAAACCGGCGATTGTCTGAGCGGCAATCGTGATGATGTCCATCTTCCAGGCAGCAAAGCAGACCACTGCTGTGATGAGCCATGCCAACGGAAGGGCAATTTTTGCCGGCCAGTTAAATCCGGCCATGACAATGATTGTGACAATAATTGGAATAAAAGCTATAATTGCATACATGTTTTTTCCTCCCTCTCTTAAAACCTTTCAGCCTTTATTTTATTGTCCGAATCCTGGAAGATTCAGGATTCTTCTAATATTGTTAATAATATTACAATATTTTCAATTCGTCAATACTTTTTAGACAATTCGCACATCCATCAATCATTTTTTCGGCATCATTTTGTTAAATGTGTATCACTCGCTTTTCTTATATTCAATTTTTTTAATTATTATTTAAAGTTTAAATATGTTTTTTCTTCGATTTGTTGTATATTTTGTACATATAAAAATACAATGCGGACATCAATTCTCAAATTGGTCAAACCAATTAACACATTTTTTCGTCTTTCGTTTGTTATTTTCTTAACATCTTATTGTTAAAAAGCCCCTGTCTGCTCTTCAGACCGAGGCCTTATTCATTCATACTTATTTATTTTCTAATGTTCTTATCTTTTGTTGCCTTATGCGCCGCATCCCGGATGCTGATGCTTTGGCCGCCTTTTATTTTAGAAGCACTGGTTAATTTCGGCTGTTTCTTTCCATGCCCGGATACATTCATATTACTTTTGCTCTTCTTTTTGCCACTCTTTAACTGTGCGTTTCTTTCTTCTTCTGCTTTTTTCTCCATACGCTTTTTAAAATCCAGATAAAGGCAATACAAAACAATGGCCGCACTGAAAAGAGTCATATAAAACCGGCTCGTACCCTGCAAATAACCAAAATAAACCATTACACCCGCCCCTGCGGCAATCAGAATATACATAATGATAAACATCTCAAGTTCCCCTGCCCATCTCATAAAACTAAGGGCCATCGCAGCGCGACGGCCCTCTTATAGTATAATTTACACTTTTCCTGTCGTCAATCTTTTTTTAATCATCATCAGAGTACAGATACTAATCCCAGATTCATAACGATGAAGGATACGACAACGACGACAATACAGAATGCAATACATGGAACAAAGTTTGTACGGATAATCTTACCTTCGTTACCCATCGTACCTGTTGTTGCACAAGCCGAAACAACGTTGTTTACACAAACCATATTACCAATTGCACCACCGTTGTTCTGGAGCGCAACGATAATAACCTGCGGCAAACCAACCATGGTTGCTGTCTCAAACTGTAAACCCGAAAACAGTGTGTTCGATACAGTATTGGAACCGGACATGAATGCGCCAAGAACACCAATCAGCGGCGCAATGATAATATACGCACCTCTGAAAATAGAACCAAGTCCGTCAGCCATCATAGTCAGCATGGAACCAAGTCCTTTAGACGCCCCATCCATCATGTATGTAACAGTCACGCTATCATTTGCAGAATTACGGAAAATATAAACCATCGCAACACCAAACAAAAGTGCGATTGCAGCGCCTTTAACCTGATTCAGAGAACCAACCCAGGCTGTTTTAACAGCTTTACTATCCATCTTATGTAAAGCAATTGTAATAAGTGCAACAATGATGAAAATAACACCCGGATTCCACAGAATCGCCCAACTCCAATTAATTACCGGAAGTGTAATCTTAAAGTTCTTCATAGCGCCTGCCCAACTATCCGGCTGTAAAGTAGACCATACACGAGTGATAACCAATGCACCGCCGATAATGAAATATGGAAGCCATGCTTTCACCAGAGGCATATCCGACTGGGCCGGTTCGGAAACTTCAGATACGGACAGCCAGCTCTTATCCCAATTTTCCTTCTCATCGAAAGTCCATTCGTCCTTTGGCATGAGAAAACCGCTCTTGGAGGTTGCAAGAACTACGAACAATGTAACAACGGCTGCTACAAGAGATACAAGCTCCGGCCCGATAAATCTTGCAATTACAAGATAAACAACGTCAAATACAACAGCTACAAATACGATAAACGGAAAGACCTCGAAAGCCTTGGAAACTTTTCTGTGTTCCGCATCTTTACCAAACATCGTAACAAGAATGATAATACCGAGAGTAATGATAACAAAAGCGCCTACGGCCATGTTTACAGCAGAGAAGAAAGTCAGTTCTGACAGAAAATCTTCCGCACTGTGTCCAAGATTTGTAACAGACTCAGAAACAACGGCAAATGCGGAGTTTGTCGGTGTACCCACCGCACCATAACATACAGGTACGGAGTTGTAAATTAAAGCAACAATAGCGGCCGCCAGCGGCGGGAAACCCACGCTAATCAGCAACGGCGCCGCAAGCGCTGCAGGTGTACCGAACCCGGCGGCCCCTTCAATAAACGCACCAAAAATGAAACCGATAATAATTGCCTGAATACGGGCATCTGAAGAAATTCCTGTAAACATGCGGTTAATCGCAGCCATAGCGCCTGATGCAGCCAATGTGTTCATAATCAGGATGGCGCCAAAAATGATAACCAGTACGGCGAATGCCTCAAGGAAACCTATAACCGTCTGTGTCACAGCGGCCGTAATACTCATCTTCCATACGGCAACACCAATCACAAACGCCAATACCCACGCCAACGGAAGCGCTCTCTTCGCGGGCCAGTTAAAACCGACCATCAATACAACTGTAACAATGATAGGAATAAAAGCAATTATAGCATACATAAATAAAACCCCTCCTTTTGAATCCCTTTTCGAATCCCTTTTGCTTTTTATTTGCGAGTTCCTTCTCATAATGTTAATAATATTACAATCTTTTTTGTTCGTCAATACCCTTTTTGGATATTTTGCATATTTTTTTGACTATTTGTCATATTTTTTGTTAATTATGTATCATTTTTTCGTTTTTTAATATTTTTTTCACAATTTTTTAAAAAAATTTTTTGGTTATTTTATCCATTTTTTATCTTACTTTTTTGTGCTTTTTGACTTTTTTATGTGGTTCATTCGCAAAAAAGTACCAATTGGTTTGACCATTCAAAACACTTTTTTGGATTGGTTAAACCATTCCAAACATTTTTTTGATATTTTTCTAACAATTCTTTCTGCTTTCACGACATAAAAAAAGAGAGCATCTTCACGAATACTCTCTTTTCCTTCCCATTATGTGAGCCTCATTAATCTACGATATAAGGCATAAGTGCGATATGTCTTGCTCTCTTGATAGCAACTGTCAAAGCTCTCTGATGTTTTGCACAGTTTCCTGTGATTCTTCTAGGAAGAATTTTTCCTCTCTCAGAGATATATCTCTTTAATTTGTTTACATCCTTGTAATCAATTACAGCGTTTTTATCTGCACAATATACGCAGACTTTTTTTCTTCTGCGTCCGCCGCGTCTCTTCATTGGAGAATCGCTTCTTTTTTCTCTATCGAATGCCATGATTTTAACCTCCTAATCCAAATTCTAATTCCCGGAATCTAACATTTAACTGAAAGGTAATTCCTCATCCAAACCATCCGGAATATTCATAAAGCCATCGCCTACCGGAGCGCTTGGCGCTGCTGCTGCGGCCGGACGGCTGCCATAAGCTGCCGCTGACTGCTCGCTGGCTGCTTTGCTCTCAGCAAATTCTTGGTCTTCCACAACGACGTCTGTCGTATAGACTTTAATGCCGTCACGGTTTGTATAACTGCCGGTCTGGATTCTTCCGGATACGACAATGCGAATACCCTGTCTGAAATACTTTTCTGCAAATTCTGCGCTGCGGCCAAAGGTCACGCAGTTGATAAAATCTGCATCCGGTTCTCCGGCTCTTTTAAATGTCCGATTGACAGCCAGTGTATATCTGGCGACGGCTATCGGACGTTCTCCCTGAGAATACCGTACTTCAGGGTCTCTTGTTAATCTTCCCATCAAAATAACTTTATTCATTTAGACTTACACCTCTTTCTGAAAATGAAAATTAAGCGTCCTGTCTAATGCATAAATATCGAATTACATTTTCCATGATGCGAACACGCTGTTCAACTTCATTTGGACAATTAGAATCAGACTCGAAAGTAATGAAATAATAGAAGCCTTCTTTCATCTTCTGAATTTCGTAAGCTAACTTTCTCTTACCCCATTCATCCACGTTTGTCACATTGCCGCCGAAACGAGTAATAACGTCTTTAACCTTTTCTATGGTTGCAACTCTTTCCTCATCTTCGATTTTAGTTGTGACAACAACGCATAATTCATACTTCTTCATGCTGCTGCACCTCCTTCTGGTCTTCTGGCCCTCTGTCATACGCAGAGAGCAAGGAAATAATAAAAACATATCACAATTAGCTATGATAACATAAAAAAAGGCCTGTTACAAGCCTCTTTTTAAATTTCTGATATTTTTTTCCACCAACTTCCGGGAAATCATCACCTGATGGCTGCAGCCGGTACATTTCAATCGAAAATCCGCACCAATCCGCAGGACCTCCCACTCAAAGCTCCCGCAGGGATGCTTTTTTTTCAACTTTATAACATCTCCGACCTGAATATCCATAGCCGCCTCCCAAAAGTGACACCCGCTTCCTAAATGAAGCGTTTTTCCAACGGGCAAAAAAAAGCGAGCTACTGAGGGGATTCGAACCCCTGACCTACGCATTACGAGTGCGTCGCTCTACCGACTGAGCCACAGTAGCCTGCTTTTTCATTATACCAGATTAATTGATTTTGTCCAGCCCCAAATATTAATATTTATTGTGAACAACCTCTATTGCACAGAGAAAATCCTGAACATCCAGCACTTTACCGTCATCTAAGACCGCTTTTCCGGTGAATCGGCCGAACACCTGGTGCTGGTCTGTCATAATTAATTTCACATCGGTTTTCGCACTCCGGTCGAATATCGGAATAAAATCCCCCTCCAGGCGCTCGTCCGAAGAAAGAATCTGCCATGGCTCCGTATACAATTCATTGCCATCCATATCCTGGGGTATGCAAATCATCACGTCGGTCAGTTTATGAATTTTCCCATCATAAAAAATAACATTTTCACTGGCCGACGTCCGGTCACTGAAACCATAACCGATATTTATTCCAAAAGGCACCCCGTCTATCCAACCGCTTCCGGTGCCCCAATACCAAGTATTATCATAGGTCCACACACCCCGACCCCAGTCGAGAACGCCCATGGACTGCTCCGGCTTAAACCGCCGCTGCTCCCCGCCCAGACGTATACAGCCGCTGGCCGGCATGCAGTTTATCTTTTGATTATAATAAAACGCCGTTGGCTTATCCGGCCATGGGGTTGCAATACACATACTTTCCGCCGGTTTTTGGAGCAGCCATATTTCCGCATCCAAATCGCTGCCATCCTTAAAATTTTTGAAATGGCACTGAATTTTCCGCCGGTCAAAAACCATCGAATATTTCAAATGCATCCGGTTATTTTTGAAATTGGCATTTCCATAATCCGAATGGTTCCCAAGGCGGAGCCGTCCCATCGTAAGCGGCGCAAGAACGGTTTCTGTATGATGCCAGGTATTATCAAAATCCAGCAGCGAAACGCTGACCATCCCCAGATAGCCCAAGTCGGAAATCGTGAATGCCGCCCCAAAATGGTCATTGGTAACCAGATAATAATCCCATTCCTTTATCCGAAACTTCGGCGCTTTGATTTTTTTCCGGTCATACTGCCAGACAAGGCTCCGCGCCCATCCGGGTTCATTGACATGCCCCTTCGCATCCAGCAGCGGCTGTACCTGTATCACTTCATGCTGTTTCATAAAACCACCCCTTTCGTTGAATTTATAGTGTTTTGTAAATCAACTGTTTCTCAGGAACCGGCGCTTTGCTTATTTCAAAAGCCCCGCATAGCCGTTCCAGCCATCCTTCGCCCAGCGGTTCACTGTGGTGCGCCCAGGCCAATATATCCCCGGCCTCCACGAAATCCCCGGTCTTTTTATAGAGGACAATTCCCGTCTCCGGCCGGATAATATCCTCCTTCGTTTCTCTTCCGGCCCCGATTTCCATAGCAAGACGCCCAAGCTCCAAAGCTCCGGCCTTCCGAATATAGCCCGTTTCCTTTGCGAACACCGGTGTGACAAACTCCGCCCGGGGAAGAAGATTTGTATTTTCAATCTGGCGCACATCACCGCCCTGGACCCTCACCATAGCTTTTAACTTTTCCAACCCGCTTCCGTCAGCGATAACCGCTTCCATTTTCCGGCGTCCTTCGGCTTTATCCGAAGCCAGGCCCGCTTCCGCCAGAATATTGGCTCCGCTGCTTAAAACCAGTTCCGTGAAATCCTCCGGTCCCTGCCCCCGAAGCGTATCCACAGCCTCTTTCACTTCCAGGGCATTGCCGATGGCCAGCCCCAAAGGTTCATTCATATCCGTAATCATCGCCCGAACCTTCCGGCCGCAGGCCTCTCCCAGATGAATCATCATTTTTGCAAGCTCTACGGCTTCCTTAGCAGTCTTCATAAAAGCGCCGTCGCCGTATTTTACATCCAGTTCAATCACTTCCGCTCCGGCCGCCAGTTTTTTTGAAATAATGCTCGAGGCAATCAGCGGAATGGAGGCTACCGTCCCGGTCACATCCCGAAGCGCATACAGTTTCTTATCTGCCGGGACCAGACTTTCTGTCTGTCCAATGACGGCAATTCCTATCTCCTGCACCTGACGTATAAAGGCCTCTTTATCCAGATAACAATTAAAGCCGCGAATCGATTCCAGCTTATCCAGCGTTCCTCCGGTAGAGCCGAGTCCACGGCCCGACATCTTCGCCACTTTCGCGCCGCAGGCGGCCAGCATTGGCCCCAGGGCCAGCGTTGTTTTGTCGCCCACGCCTCCGGTGGAATGTTTGTCCACCTTCACTCCCGCAACGGAACTCAAATCAATGGTCTCACCGCTCATCATCATGGCCATTGTCAGCGCCGACGTCTCCCGAACTGTCATTCCCTTCAGGCAAATGGCCATCAACAGCGCGCTCACCTGGTAATCCGGAATTTCTCCGGCCACATAGCTCTCAATCCACCAGCGGATTTCCGCTTCTGTCAGTTCTTCTCCCCACCGTTTTTTCTCAATAATATCCACAAAGCGCAATCATTTCACCCCCGTTATCCACAAATCCCCTTCATTTTCCGGTAAGTATCACAGAAAATCTCCGCCATTACCGCATAGCCTTCTCTCGTCGGATGAACGCCGTCCTGAAAGGCCCGGTGTATTCCTTTCTTTTCCAGATATTCCGGAAAATCTTTTTGGAAATCCACATAGGGAATCTGCTTCTTTTCACAATAATTCAAAAGCCATTCTCTGTATTTACGAAATAAATCCATTGTTTCCTCAATGCTAAAAAAGCTGTACCAGCAGTTTTTCAGCATTGCCCCGTCCACCTGAATCGGAATACCAATCATCGGTGAAATATTCGCCGCCAGGGCCTTACCAATCATCATGTCCATGCTTTCCCGTGTATGCGCCTGGGGAATTCCCATGAGAATATCATTCGCCCCCGCCATAATGAATACTTCCTTCGGATGGTTCCAAACCACGTCCTCCATAAACCGGACGTTCATGCCATCGGCCGTATCGCCGTTTTCACCTTTATTTAAAATATGTATTCCCAACGCCTGTGACGCCAGACAGGGCCAGGCATACCGGCCGCTCACGCCATAACCATATACAATACTGTCTCCCAGACACACTAAATCTACTGTTTCCATTCAAATCCCCCGTTTATCCTTTTACTTAATTTTAGTATAGCATTAAAAAAGGACATTGTGAATGTTAAACTCCACAATGCCCTGTTTGTCAAAAGAATTAATAATACATGATGACCGGCGTCCCCACTTCAATATTCCAGAAAATGGAAGAGCAGGCATCATACGGCGTATTAATACAGCCATGAGAACCCGCATTCAGATACTCGGTGCCGCCATAAACGGAACGCCACAATGAATCGTGAATACCCACGCCGCCGACAACCTGCATCCAGAAGTTTACCGGCGTCCGGTAATCCTCTCCGACAAGAATCGTATTCTGTGACCGGCAGTTAATAAAATAAACCCCTGACGGCGTGCCATGGCCAGTATTCATGGTTCCGGAAGTAATCGGTGTGGATACAAAAACCTCGCCGTTTTTATAATACCACATATACTGTCCGGATAAGTCGATTTCCACATACGTATAACCAATGTCATCCGGCGAATTCGGGTCGAGGTTATTGTATGGCGTCATATAGTACGCCGGGTCGCGGCTTGCTGTCCGTTTGTTTTCTATATCGTCCATCAGCAGATGAATCTCCGTATCCACATCGGTTCCCCAGCCATAGGTTCCCGGTTCCAAAGTAATCTCATAGCCTCTGGAGGACCAGAAATTTCTGTAGGTATTTACCGTATCATATTTATTTGCCAGTTCGCACAGATAGCTATAAGCGCCGTCCCAGGACACATATAAGCTGCCGTCATCGTTCTTCCGTACCCACTGTCGAATCTGCTCTTTGCCAATTTTTTCTTCATTACCATGGAAATTATAGGTAATCTCGGCCTGGCAGATTTCGTCAACCTTTTTCAGTTCATCCTGAATTTCCGGCGATTCGGTCGTAATCTCCGGTTCTTCGTAACATCCGACTTCCTCCAGATTAATCTCCGTCTCACCCTTGCTCATGGCGCTGGCAATAACTTTTTTCACATCATCTTTTTTCAGTGTATTGCCTTTAACTTCCTCGACCAGATGGAATCCGCTGTCGTCAATCGTCAGGGACGCGTTGGACGGCGCCGTCATCTCCTGGGTCATACACTGAAGCTCGTCTATCTTCTTATTCAGTTTTTCCTCATTCCACTCGTAGGCTGCATGTACCTCATAATCTGTCTGATTGAAAAATTTTATCGGCCAGGACCAGCCCATCTCTTTTTCCTTGAGAGTATCCACTTCATCAAAATTATAATTAAAGTCGAAATCCTTTCCGGATAAAACTTCCGTTGTTCCGTCAATGGTTGCAACATTCATCTCATAATTTTCCATCGTCTGCTCCAACGCCGCCTTGACCTCTTCCGGAGACTGATTCGACACTTCCATACCATTAATAAACGTATTCATATAAAATACTTTACTGAAATAAACGGACACGCCGACATAGCATGCAATTAAAAAAACGAAAACGCATCCGACAACAATTAATATTATTTTTTTCCTGCTCATTTCTCTGTCTTCCTGTATTAAATCCAAAACCTGCCTGAACTTAATATTCCCTTTTCTGAATAGAATTAAAACTATGTTGCATAATAAGGTGTATAAACCCTTCCATGGATTTATAAAAACTATTAAACATTTGAAAGGAGTCTACACAATGAGTAAAAATGCTTGTATCCAGTGTTCTATCAAAGAATGTAAACATCACTGCGGTGACGAAAACTACTGTACTTTAAATCAGATTAAAGTTGGTACCCACGAAAGCCATCCGACAAAAATCGAATGTACAGACTGTGAATCTTTCGTTTTCAGAGCATAATATGTGCTAAAACGAAACGGGGCTGCTGCACGAATCCTTTAGTTTGGGCACGGCCCCTTTTCTTTTTAAGAAAATTCCATAAAATAAGCGGCCTCAAACACTTCTCCGGGCGCGAGACACTGTATCCAGTCTTTTTCGGATATATCTCCGGAAAAGCCTTCCCGGTCACACCGTCCGTACCACGGTTCAATACATACAAACGGCGCCTGTTTTCCCGGAGGAGACCATATGCCAAATAAAGGGGCGGCAAAGGTCACCGTAACATACGGACGCTTATCCGGACGCATTAAATACACCCGCGTTGTCTGCCTCTCAAAAATCAGGGTATCCCTTCTAAAAGTTCCTCTTTCAAACCGGTAAAGTCCCTGTTCCAACGGCAATTCATATTCCTGCGGTTCATAAAGCCCTCTCCGGCTCAGTGAATGGAATTTTGGATTTCCCCGGCCTTCCATATCAAAACCGATATAATAATCCGTCTGGGCCTGTCCTTTCTGCAGCGGACACCGAAACGCCGGATGTCCTCCAATCGAAAAGAACATCGTCTCCGTATCCCGGTTTGTCACAACCCATTTCACCTCAAGAATCCGTCCCCGCAGGCGGTAACGAATCGCCAGATGAAAGTCAAACGGATAGCTCTTTTTGGTTATTTCGTCCGAATCCAGAACAAACCAAATCTGGTCGTCCGTCTCAGCGCTTTTGCTAAAAAGCATATCCCGGGCAAAGCCATGGCGCGGCATCCGGTATTCCCGGCCTTTATAACGGTAGGTCTGTCCATTCAAAGCTCCGACAACCGGAAATAAAACGGGTGAACGCCGTCCCCAGTAATCCGGGTCCCCATTCCATATGTACTCTGTCCTATTCGCCGTACTTTTCACCGACATAAGCTCGGCGCCCTGATTGTTTATGTAAACAATTAAATCATCATTCCTCAGAAGATAAAAGCGGGACACCTGTTTTCTCTTAAAAAGTCCCATAATCGCACCCCCGACACATATCTATGTCAACCTCTTTCATTTTAGCATAATAATCCCGAGATAACAATGCGATTTACCCAAAATTAAGAAACAATTAATAGTTATAACTTTTAGTTATTGTTTCAATAAATAATATGTATTTTACATTTATATCCAGATTACCTATAATATAACCAAGGTTATATTATTAACGGGAAAACACCACCGGCGGATGATACTTTCAAGCAGTATCGTCTGTCCGGGATACCGGCTTCCTAAGTTGCCATTTTGGAGATATATACCTAAGCCCTCAATACAAAAAGAAGCATCACTCAGTCTCGTCCTTGCAACAGTGATACTTCTTTTTTTCTACAATCTTTTTAATCTTTTTTCAATCTGGACTCTTCGGATTTCCAATTTCCGCTCCATTCCACACTTGTATCCGCATAATATATATAATGGAATTCTTTACGCTCTTTCAAATACTTTTTTGTAAATTCGATGAACTGATTCATCGCATGTGTCCTCGGACGGTTTTTAAGGCAAAAGAAACCGATGTCCCAGTTGAACCCTTCTTTAATCTTTACGGCTTTGATATCCGGCAATTGGCTTTTTTCCACCAACGGCCGCGGCAGTATGGAAACCCCCAGATTCGAATCTACCAATTTCAGCGGAAAGTCCCACTGACTGCTCTTGGCCGTCACATTCGGCGTAAATCCCGCCTGCATACAAAGCTGCATAATGTCGTCATAGAGAAGGTATTGTTCATTCATTAAAACGAAATTCTCATCTTTGATATCCCGGATGCTGATGGTATCCACCGCCGCATAGGCCTTGCTCTTATTGACCACCGCAACGCCTTCGTCGTGGGTCAATGGAATAACCAGTACATCCCGGGCAATCGGTACGTTTTCCGAAAGCATGCCGAGCCCCAAATCCAGCCGCTCTTCCCTCAGAGCCACATTGATATCCTTTGTGCCTTCACCGGAAACCGAAATATGAATTCCCGGATACTGCTTCTGGAAATCACAAATTAATTCAAAATAGCATAAAAATCCAAGAATATTTGGAATACCTATTTTGATTTCCCCTTGATTTGACAAGCGGACATCCTCAATCATTTTGTAAATGTCCTGAAACTGCTGAATCAAAAATACGGATTTTTGAAGCAGCGCCTGTCCCGTATCCGTCAGTTCGAAGCTTTTATTCGTTCTCTCAATCAGCACTGTATTCAGCTCAGTCTCCAAAATACGGATGCTTTTGCTCAGGGCCGGTTGTGAGAGATGCAGATGCTCTGACGCCTTACGGAAATTTCTTGTCTTCGCCAATTCCACAAAATATTCTAATTGTCGAATATCCACAGCTTCACCCCTTTGTTGTTTAATATAACCCTTTTGTCCGCTTCCCACACGGACTTATAATTCCTTTGAAACCAATTCCAGCGCCGCTTCAATAACCTTATCCATATCATAATACTGATAATTTCCGAGGCGGCCGCCGAATATAACCCTATCCTCCTTTGCTGCTAATTTTTTATATTCCTCGAACAACGCATTATTCGTGTCGTTGTTCACCGGATAATACGGCTCCATACCTACCTTCCATTCGGAAGAATATTCTCTGGAAATTACCGTCTTTTCCTGCTGTCCAAATTCAAAATGTTTATGTTCGATAATCCGTGTATATGGCACTTCCCTCGCCGTATAATTTACAACGGCATTTCCCTGATAATTATCGCAATCCAGCACCTCTGTCTCAAAACGCACGGAACGGTATTCCAGGGCGCCCAGTTTATAGCCATAAAATTCATCAATCATTCCTGTAAACAGCGTCTTTTTGGCAATATCCGGATTTTCTTTGATAAATTCAAAGTAATCCGTATTTGTTTTCACATCAACGCCGTCCAGCATTTTCTCAATAATCTTTGTGTAGCCGCCCATCGGTATTCCCTGGAAACGGTCATTAAAATAGTTATTATCATAAGTGAAACGAAGCGGCAGACGCTTGATAATAAATGCCGGAAGCTCCGTACAGTCACGTCCCCACTGCTTCTCCGTATATCCCTTTACCAGCTTTTCATAAACATCACGGCCGGCCAGTGATAAAGCCTGCTCTTCCAGGTTCTTCGGTTCTTCAATGTGAAGCTCCGCAATCTGCTTTGCGATAATATCTTTTGCTTCCTGCGGTGTGCGGATATTCCACATTTTGCTGAAAGTATTCATGTTAAACGGCAGGTTGTACAATTCGTCCTTATATACGGCCACCGGAGAATTAATATAATTATTAAACTCCGCAAACTGATTGACATATTCCCATGTCGCCTTGTTGGACGTATGGAAAATATGCGCCCCGTACTTGTGTACATTAATTCCTTCAATCTCTTCACAATAAACATTTCCGCCAATATGCGGCCGCTTATCGATGACCAGACAGGTCTTTCCCTTCTTTTTTGCTTCAAAGGCAAATACCGAGCCAAATAATCCTGCGCCCACAACTAAATAATCGTATTTCATATTTTCTACTCCTTATTGATATTTTTCCAATTCCAGATATTTCGCCCAAAACTTATACGATGTCAAATACTTTCTGCGTGCATAGTAAACCGCTTCTATTTTTTTGTGACGTTTTTTATAAATTTTCATCACCGCAACATATTTTTTCATAACCTGTCTGAAACGTTTTTTATCGATATGCCGCAGTTCCCCGGTTTTGGTATAAGGATTCACGGCCATAACGCTATCCTTTAAACACTGTGCCTGAGGATTATAAAACCAGTCGTAAGCAACGACCGCCGGGCCCTTGCGCAACAATTTGTCCGGCCACAGAATCTGTCCGTTAAAAGTCAACCGGTATAAAAGTGTATCCAAAGGTCTGCGGTAATCTTCTTTATACACAGAATCGATATCCAGGCCAAGATTTCCGTATTCTTCCAGGTCCTTCATAACCGCATTGCGTTTTGACATAGTATCCAAACGCTCCTGGCATTTTTCCTGTTCAATGAATTTCGGGCCTTTCAGATAATCCAAAATCGCATCCAGAATCATATCGGCCGCCTCATAATTAAACCGAAGAATTTCCGACAAGAACAGTCCCATAAACCGATTCCAGATTCTTTTTTTCCTAGGGCTTGGATTGCATGCTTCTGCTATAAGAAAATTTCGGAATACCTGGTAATATTCCATAAAATAATTGAATTTCATAACAAAGCCCATATGCCATACACAGATGCCATTCATTGTAATAAACTTCGCATCGTTCCGGAGGCTGAACTCCGTATCGTCCACCCGGATAAATAAAGGAAGTGCGAAACCATTCCGTTCAATCATGGTGACCGGAACGCAGCAATACCACCATCCCGCATAGGAATCCGCTTTATCCGTGACCGCCTCTTCCAGCTTCACGATGTTTGAAATTTCTGACACAGATTCACATTCCTTCGACGGATTTTGTCCCCCGTCCGCGCCAATAAATCCGACGTCCTCATGGAATTCATCCATCTGTTCATAGCAGAGCATGGCTCCGCTGATAATATGATTCTTATAAGCTTCCTTTTCTAAAAGAAGAAGAAGATAGTTTCTTCGGATACTCTCAGACAAAATTTCCACATCATCATCCATTAAAAGCACATGGGTTGCTTTGGGTTTCTGCACCAAAGACTCAATCATTCCCCGGGTAAATCCACCCGAGCCTCCGACATTTTTATTCGGATGATAAAATATATGCTCACTTTCTATTTCGCTGCGATTCAGCGTTCTTCCATTATCCACAACATGAACGTAAATATTCGGTCCGACAAACTCATCCGAAAGCAGTTCCTCCCGAATCATCTTCAGGTTCCGATGAATAAAATCCTCTTTTTGGAAAGTCGTCGTAGCCACGGACAAAACAACAGGATTAAAGCTGCTCTCGTCCGCTTCCGTGTAGTAACCGCCGCCGAAAATCCGGCAATCCGAGAACGACTGAATTTCGAAGCCTATGACCGTTTCCTTTGTTTCCGGCACTTCCATTTCGATGGTCTGCCGGGTATCACATTTGAAACGTTTTTTTACTAGAATCTGTTTCTGGGCGGCCAATTGCACCAGATGATATCCCGAAAGAATCAATTCAAATTCTCCCTCAATCTCCAGTTTCAGAACCACCTTGCCAATATTGGCATATTCTCTCCATTTCTGAACAGAAAACCCATTCAGGTAAGAACTAAAATCACAGTCCGTATATTTCGCCATCACAAGGCATTGATTTTTTTCATCATAAATCCCTTTCCCTTCACGGCAAAATAATGTCTGATAATTCATGTATCTATCTTTATCGGGAAAAAGTATGTTTTGCAGTTTGATGTCCATTCTATTCTTTTACCTCCAATTCCAGATATCTCTTCCAAAATTCAGAACTAATGAGTTTATCATAATTTTCTCTATATTCCCGGCATACCTTATCAAATCGTTTATCGATGAGCCAGAATACTCTAAACAACTGAATATAGGCTCTGACAAGGTTGCGCCTGCTGCGCTTAACTCCGGCTCCCCGGCCATTATTATCCACATAAATAACCGTATCCCTGCGGTACAATTCATAAATATTCGGCCACGGAATCACAACCTTTGGTTTCCCTTTCTTTGCCGGGAAAAATGTACCGTTCATTGATAAAATACGGAACAGGCGCACCGGAAGCGAAGGCACCGCCTCTTCCTCCATATAATTGGCCATATCTTCATCTGTCAATCCGCCATAGCCCCTATAGGCCTCTATCGGTCTTGACGTATAATTATATTTTCCGAGCTTCTTATGAAGTTCCAGCGTATCCGTTTTATAGAACCATTCAAATCCCCGCAGGAAGTCCACCGCTCCCATTAGATTCAGGCTCACATATTTATAACGATATTTTCCGATATTACTGCTCACTGAAATAAAAAGCTCTTTCTTAAAAGCATTTTTACTGTATTGCGGATAGTGAACTGCATTAATAATTCCAAGATTGCGAATATCATAATATTCAACCGCTCCGGGCATTTTATTTTGAAAAGCTTCATGCCAGACACATATGCCGTTCAGCATAATAAAGCCTTTCGCACGAAGTCCAAACTCAATATCGTCCCTGTGCAAAAATAACGGCAAAGGCAGTTTTTTCTCCTTTATCTGTGATACCGGAATACAGGAATACCACCATCCGACATATTCAATTTTTTCTTCGACCTCATTTTGCACCACATCAATAACAGTTCCCAGGTCATAATCGGCCTTCAGGGCTTCAATATCCCCCTGATTCCATCTGGCGCCGCTCTCATATTGAATCGTCGGACGGTCTAACCGAATCAGCGCCCCTCCGAGGACATAATCCATATATTCCGGCTTCAGCAGCGTCAAAAAGGTATAATTTCTTTCCAGCGAGGCCGCCGAAATCATTGCATCGTCATCCATCAAAAGTATATGGGAACATGGCCTTCCGCTGCCCAAATGCTCTATCATTGTGCGGGTAAATCCGCCCACGCCGCCTAAATTTTTATTGGGCACCACTTGAATATCGGGATGTTTAAATACCTCTTCAGAAAGTGTCTGGGCATTATCCGATATGCATACCGTATAATGTCCGTGCGATAACGCTTTGTTATTGTCCAGAATTGAGCGCCGCAGCAAATTCATATTACGCTCTACATACGCTTCACGCTTAAATGTACAAATACCAATGCCGATATTTATATCATTCGTTTCCAGCCCATCCAAGGTTTCATAAGCTCCGCCATAAATTACTGTTCCCGCCTGCTTCGACTTCAGGACAATGCCGATAATTCCCCCGTCCGGAACTTTTCCCAGAGAAACCCGCTGGCGCATACGTTCCCCGGACTTTAATTCTATTCTGCGAATCCTCTCGGAAACGACCGTTTCGCCAATGGTTTTTTTATGATAAACGTTCACGGAAACATGACCGCAAAAATCCAGGACGAAATCCAAGCGCTCTACCCTGGTATATTTCCGCCACTTTCCTGCAGAAAAGCTATTAAAATAAGTGGTCAAATCCAGAACTCCCCGCTGCGCCAACACAACAGCGTTATCATGCTCCGAAACATTTTCCGAATCCGCTCTGTAATACAGGCTCTTTTCCATTTCGGGGCTTTCAGGGAAAATTATTTTTTGCAGAATCATAAAGCACCTCCCTGAATTTCTTATCGATTCATCCGCATGTATTCATCACAAACTTCTCCAACCAAACCGCTTTTGCGCACCCGGCCCTTCTCCAGCCAAATCGCATGGTCGCAAAGCTCACGCACTGAGTTGATGTCATGTGACACATACAAAAGCGTTGTCCCGCCGTCCAGCATTTCCCGCATACGTCCATAACATTTCTGCTGGAACTGATAATCGCCAACGGACAAAATCTCATCGACTACCAGAATATCCGGCTTGACCATCGTTGCAATGGCAAAGCCCAAACGGGCCTGCATACCTGATGAAAAATTTTTAATAGGCACATCCAGGAACTGATGCAGCTCGGCAAAATCCACGATTTCATCAAAATGTTCCCGCATAAATTTTCTGGAATGTCCGAGTACCGTGCCATTCAGGAAAATATTTTCCCGGGCCGTCATGTTATAGTCGAAGCCGGCGCCAAGCTCAATCAAAGGCGCAATGCTTCCATGAATTCGGATACTGCCCTTGTAAGGCTTCAAAATACCGCAGGTGGATTTCAAAAGCGTAGACTTTCCCGAACCATTCACGCCAATCAGGCCCCAGGATTCCCCCTGCTTCACTTTTAAATTCACATCCTGAAGCGCGAGAAATTCCTGAAACATTAATTCCCGCCGGACAAGCTTTATAAAATATTCCTTCAAATCACTGATTTTTTCCGAGGCCAGGTTAAACCTTATCGTTAAATTATCAATGTCAACTATATACTCCTGTTCCATCTTATGCACTCCTATAAATATAAGATAAATTTATCCTGAGTCTTTTTAAATACAAACAGACCTAAAGCCAGCATGATAAAGGCCCAAATCCAGCCGCCGATAAAAATTCTCATTGTCGGGAAGCAGCCATAGAGAACCAAATCTCTGAAATGTTCCACATAATACCAGGCCGGATTGACCCATTCGACAATCGTGCGCAGCCACTGGGGAAGTAAATCAATCGGATAAAACAGCGGTGTAATATACTGCCAGGCCACCAGAAAAGCTCCGTAAATATACTGAATATCTCGGAAAAACACATTGGCCGCTGAAAGAAAAAATCCCATGCCGCAGGCGAAAATATATACCTGAATAATCAAAATCGGCGTTGCCAGCAAATATGGCGTAAATGCGGAACGTGTCACGAGCATTACAAGGACTAACGCTCCCAGAGAAAATACAAAATCTACCATGGTACTTGTGATTTTTGATAATGTAAAAATATATTTCGGAACATAAATCTTTTTAATCAACGCTCCATTATCCAGCACCGAATACATGGCCATTGTCGTGGAATTCCGGATAAAATCAAACACGGCCTGCCCGGATAATAAGTAAACCGGGAAATTTTCAATTCCCGCCCGGAACATATGGGAAAATACGGCCACCATTACCAACATAATCAACAGTGGATTTAATATACTCCACAAATACCCCAGAAAACTTCGCCGATATTTTAATTTCAAATCCCGGACAACCAGTTCCCGCAGTAAATCTTTGTATCGAAACAGGGTATTAAACCTTTCTATCATCAGATTCATACTGAGAATCTCCTTATACGTATTTTAATAAGAATTTCTGCGGTGCTTAAACGCCAGCACGGCGGCCGGAAACGTTAAAAATCCCGTATATCTCATAAACCACACCGCTTTATTTTTCACACTGTAATAGGCGCCGGGATTTCTTTTTTTCATAAAGGCATCCAATGCCATCGCCTCTTTGCGTTTACCGCTGCCCAGAGGAAAGCTAATATAAATCTTCATCTGACTGCCAATCATCCAGCCAATAATTTCATTTATATATTGCTTCTGCGCCTCATTTAATTTTGAATCCATATGCTCGGCATACCGTTCCAGCCGCAGCAAAACATGCAGATGATTTTTAAGATTCGCCTGCATTTTTTTAATCGACATGCTTTGATTTGGCAGTCCCAGACGATAGCGATATACCGATGGCTCAAGGAAAATCAACGTATTCACATAGGGAATTGGGAAAGTGATATATTCCATATCCACATAAAACATATGCTCGTCAATCTTCACCCGCATTTTCCGGAGAAGCTCCGTTTTAATCGTCATAGCGTGCATTGGCACTGTCACCTTGCCGACAACCTCTTCCAACTGGTAAATCCTTCCGTATTCCACTCTTTCAAACGGATGCTCCTGAAGCTTTGCCGGATTCCGCGTCGCATGGTCCACCATGGTATAATTGCTTCCGACAACATCCACATCCAACCGTTTCAGCATATTCACCAGACGGCGGAAATTTTCCGTATCCACCCAATCGTCGCCGTCAACGACTTTAAAATACTTTCCTGCGGCTTCTTCAATTCCCCGGTTAATCGTAGAACCATGGCCGCCGTTTGTTTTAGTAATCACCCGAAAAGTCTGCGGATACTTTGCTTCATACCTTTTACCGATTTCCTCTGTTCTGTCTGCAGAACCGTCATTGACAATAAGAACCTCCAAGTCTTCCATAATATCCGGATGAATGAAGGAGATTAATGTCTCTTCCAAATAGGCTTCCACATTATAACTCGGTACAACAATCGTTAATATCTTTTCACTCATAATGGGTTCTCTTTCCTGAATTTTCTATTATATCCTTTTTATTCTAAAGCTTTTACACGGGTTTGTCAACGGATTCGGCGGCCTCCGGCGCCGGACGCAGTTTCCGGCGCCCAAACCGAAAAAGACCCGCAATAAATCCGCAGCCATAAGAAACATGCAGAAGAAAATGAATCAACATAAGCCGAAGCCGAAGCATAAATCCGTCGGGATTATCCTCTGCTTTCAGCGTCAAAGAAGCGCCGACATCCATTACGGCATAAAGGCCCAATACGCCGGCATAATATTTCCGGGCGCTTCGGCTAAAACAACTGAGCAGGCCTCCAAATACCAAAAATAAAACAAAGGTCATCGGAACCAGATGGGACAATCTTGCCGGTTTATGATGCTTTTTTATGACCGCGACCTTCCAAAAGCCGTAGCCAAAATACTGTTTAATCAATCCTGTATACGTGTCTCTCGGATAATAGGTACTGTGAATTTCACCGGATATAAAAATCTTACCGCCGGCCTCGCTGAGTTTAAAATTAAAATCGTCATCTTCATTGAGAATAAGCGCCTCGTCGAATAATCCCACCGCTTCCGCCGTGGACTTTTTAAAGGCCCCAAAAGACACCGTGTCACTGTAGCCTTCATAATCCTTAATATGCTGCTTTCCGCCGCCTAAGGCAAACGGCGAATAATAGGCGGCCGCCACGGCCCTCTGAACTTTGCTCCTGCCTGCGACCGACGTCGGGCCTCCCACATTTTCAGCGCCTGTTTTAAGTAAATATTCCACGCATTTTGAAATATAATCGTGGGCAAATTCCGTGTGAGCATCCAAACGTACGATATACTCGCCCTTTGCCGCCTTAATGCCAATATTCAGCCCGCATGAAATCGTACCTTTTGGATTCTTTAACATATGGATGTGCCCGTAGTGCGCCTCATATTCCCGAATAATTTCCTCGGTGTCATCTTCGGATGGACCTAATGCCAGCAGCACCTCATGTCTGTCTCTCGGATAATCCTGCCGCAGCACCGAATCCAGGCAGGTCCGTATATATTTATGCTCATTCCGTACTGGAATCACCACGGAAACAAAGGGTAAATTCCCACCTTCCATACCGCACCTCCGTCCCCAATCTTTCTGTTATATCAACATATATTTCCATTAATTATACTTGTATTATTTCATCAAGTCAAACCGAATTATGCAAACAAAAAGCACCGGATGCCTTAAACCCTAGACTTTCCGGTGCTTTTCCATCGTCGAAGCGACGTGATTCGAACACGCGACCTCTGCGTCCCGAACGCAGCGCTCTACCAAACTGAGCCACGCTTCGATGTGCTTTCTTATTCTAACGCTTTTCTCGAAAAAAATCAATAGATTTTTTTTAAAAATTAACAATTTGTTCACAGCATGCCCACATATTTTTCACAAGACGTGGATATACTATAATCGTCAAAAGAAATTTTGATTAATTTTTTCATAACACCATCCGAAAGGATGGCCCTCCCCCTTTTTAATGATACGCATACAGAATACTGTTTAAGAGCGACTTTCCGCAGGGAAGCCGCTCTTGGCATTTTGTACATTATGTATCCAATGAAATTTCGTTCCATCCTTCAACGGTCGGATATCGTCCGTATTTTACCAGTTTTCCTTTAAAAATCCAACAATATCCACAGCCTTTGGCGGACAGCCGCCCAGGTTTTTCTTAAAGCAGGAGGTACACTGTCCGATACCGATGGCCCCGCTGCGGCCCCGATAGCCCTGGCCGATGGCCAACGTCCCCTTTTTCTTTGGTTTTAAAAGTCCGGCTTCATCCAACCGGTCCAATGCATAGATGAGTGAGCCGTAGCAGGCCGAGCAGGCCTCCTTT
>CABUAW010000043.1 GCA_902489645.1 uncultured Lachnospiraceae bacterium
GGCTTCATAGCGATACCTCCCTGTCCTTGTTCTTGACCTTTGCCCGTTCCGCGTTCTTGCCCTGTGCGGCTTCTTTGAGCGTAGAGAGCAGCTTTCGGATAGAGGGCTTTTTCTCCTGTGTCAGCTTCTTTGCGGAAAACTCCTTAAAGGCTGCGGTCAGCACGTCCGCGTCCCGCCCTTTGAAGAACACAAGGTAGCGGGGCGGGCTTTCCGTCGTGTCCTTTTTCAGCGCAAAGTCAATACCGTACTTTTTCGCTGTACTCTCAAAGGCTTTGATATTGCCCTCGGTTATCTCAATGTTGGAAACGCCTGTGTTCTGCTTCATAAGCTGCTTTAGGCTCTGCTTGCCCTGCGGCGGTCTGGCAAGCTGCTTTTTGCCCTGTGCAAGCAGAGATTTCATAGCCTTTTGAAGCGTCTGCGCGGTCAGCTTCCCCGTCTTGATGTAAAGGGCTATGGTCTTTTCGTTGATTTCATCTTGCAATCTGTGTCCTCCTTTCGCATGATGATAAGATTAAGGGCGTAAAAAAGGACAGCCGTTTCATGCTGTCCCGTCACACCCAATATCTGATTAAATCCGTACCCGCAGCCCGTTAAGGTCGTGCGCCCGCACTCCCACAAGATACCATTCCTGCGACGGGTTCATTTCAATCCGGGTCGGCTTCCATTTGCCCCGCACGAATACGTCAAAGCAATCGCCGCAATGCAGCCCGCCGTAATAGTCGGCAAGGTCAAAGCGAATGTCGTAGCGGTCAGCGGTTTCGTCAAAAATCAAAGCTCCTGTTTTCTGTGCCATAAAAAATCCTCCTTGTGATTTTGATGTTTACAGGCTTTCGCCCGGTCTGCATGAATAATAGTCGGGGTCGCCGTACTTCGGTTTCTTTGGTGCCAGTGCGCCGCTCGCCATGTCGTGAGCGACAAGGGAAGTGTAATAATTCCCGATTGTGGACGGGGCATTGAACAGTACCGCCCGTAGATACTGTTTGATGTTGCGGATTTTGGTGGTGTTCTCGCTCATACAGTCAAGGACAAAGCGGATATGCTCGCTGTCAAGTTTCATAAACTTTGCTTTTACAAGCTCTGCCGGATAATCGTCCCCCGCAATGCGGATAGTCTTTCGTGCGGTGCATACCGTTTCAAGCATGAGGTCAACAATCTCGTCCAGACGGTCTTTGTCAAGGCTCCTGTCCTGCACAAGAATGTCATAGCTGATGTTGTCCTTGATGATTTCCTCGTAAATATCAAACGCGCTCTGTGCTGCCGCTTCCTTTCGCTTCCGTTCCGGCGGCTCTGCCGCTGTGTCCTCCAAAGGAGAGGGGTAAGGGGAAAGGATAGGAATGGAATGGGTACTTAATCCCTCTGTAATTGATTTTTCTTTTTTTGATAAGTCAGTCTTTTGTATATCTTTATTTATTTGCGTTGGATTTTCCGTCGTCGGTTTATCCGTTGTCGGATTTTCCAATATCGGCTTATCCGCTGTTGAATTTTCCAATATCGGGTTTTCCAACTCCGGCGGGGTCTGCGGCTGCTCGTAAATGGTGTATTCAATGGCGGTCATTTTGCCTTTATCGTCGCGTCCTTGTCGCCTTGTGATATATCCGGCTTTTTCAAGCTCCCATACGGCGGTGCGGATAGCGTCGATACTTTCCCGGTTGATATGAGATAGCCCCGCAAGGGTATAATCCCAATCCTCCGGCAAGGACAGCATTTGCGATAACAGCCCTTTTGCCTTTAAGGTCAGTTCCTTGTTGCGTAAGTGGTGGTTGCTCATTACGGTATAGCCCTTGTTGCGTTCTACTCTGAAAACTGCCATAGTACATAGCTCCTTTGCTGTGGATTTGTTACGCAGTAGAAACGCGATTTTGAGGGAAAAGGTATAAATCCTTTACCCGCCGCAAAACGCGCCCGCAAAGCGGTATAAATCAAGGTTTTTTCTGCCCCTACTGCGTAACAAAGGGCATGAAAAAAGCGGCGTTCCTATCTTCCCATAAGGGAATTAGTAAACGCCGCCTGTGCGGTACGTTATTATGTTTTGAGGGGGCTTGTCCTATCTTATTTGCGATATGTTGTTCTTACGCAGTCGTACCATCTGCGGCCATATCTTCGAATAAGTCGGTAATCGGGTCGCCTTTGGACTGAAATTCGCAGGCGTTGAATGGGACGCCGCCTGCGGCTTGCGGCCAGATACCGATGGTGTGGTCAACATAGTATTTATCGAAACCATATTTTTTAATTTCTTCCATCGATAAGTTTCGGGTAAGCTGGGTGACAATGGTAGCGACCATTTCCAGATGGGCCAGCTCTTCGGTTCCGATGTCAGTCAGCATACCCATGGCCTGACGGTTCGGCATGGCGAAACGCTGGGAGAGATAACGCATGGAAGCGCCCATTTCACCGTCCGGGCCTCCGTATTGGCTCATGATTACCTGAGCAATCTGAGCATTCGGCTGAGTAATATTTACCGGATATTGCAATCGTTTCTCATAGTTCCACATGAACAACTGCCTCCTTCCCAGGGCCATTTTTGATGAATCCACTCCCAGGAATTGCTGGCAGTGTCGTTAGCGGTGTCAATGGTTAAAGGGCCGAAACGGCGGGCGTATTCTTTCAGCGCCCTGTTGCGGAGTTCGCTGTGTTCATGAAAATAGGCAAGCGCTTCCTGATTTTTCGGATGGGAGTCAAGAAACAGGGTGATATCATTCACAGCAAAGCTGACTTTATTAATATAATCAAATAATTGGGATTGGGAAAGTTGACATAAATTTCTCATCGCACACACCTCTTTCCGCAGAATGGTTTGTGAAGTTCAGGGAAAATAGTGCCGACGTCCAGACTTCGGTTCAGGTCAAATGTTGTCTGAAAGGTCTGCATTGGCACATAGGCCATAGCGATGGGAAAGGTGCTGATATTTTCACAGGCCGGCGCCGCCGGAGCCGGCATAGGCCGGTTCATCGTCTGGCAGCACGGAGCCATATTTTGTCGGTAATTCATAAAAGCTCCTTTCGGAGAATAGCTCATTTTACTATTAATGTATGAAAACCGAAAAAAAGTGTGAAAATGTTTAAATAATGATTTGAAGAGCGTCATGTATGTTCTGGATATGAATTTCCTTACTTCCCGGCGCATATTCGCCGTCCAGCGTCCACGGAATTTCGGTTTCCGGGTAAATGTCTACCGAATTGGCCTGGAAGAATGTGATGACATCCGGGTCATAGGACTGGGTGTTGATAGAAACGACGATTTTGGTCAAATCAATGAGTGTCTTTGGCATTTTGATGAGCATGACTTCAAACAGACCGTCATTAAAATCAACAAGCTCTTTGTTCAAACGAATCATACCGCCGATGGACGTGGAGTTGCAGACGGCTCCCCAGATATAGTTATCTTCCATGACCGTATCGCCGTGGACAATTTTCATAGGACATGGCTCGATGGCGGAAAGGTCTTTAACGCCCTCTAAAATATAGGCCAGATGCCCGAGACGGTTTTTCAAAGACTGGGGTGTATTATAAGAGGTTTCCGTAAAGGCGCCGAAAGAGGCCACATAGGAAAAATACAGTTTGTTAAAACCGCCGATATCTATTTTACGCGGGGAGCCTGTCATAATCTGGTGGGCAATATCCACGGAATTTCCGTTCAGGCCGATACCGCGGGCAAAATCGTTGGTACTTCCGGAAGGAATATAACCGACGACCGGACGGTTTTTAGCGGGAACAAGGGTAGATACCATTCCGTTAAACGTGCCGTCGCCGCCGCAGCAGACAACCAAATCATAACAAATATCTCCGTTTAAGGCTTCTTTGACGGCATCAGAAATATATTTGGTGACATTTAAGGTTAAGTCGTAACCGGCCTCACAGAAAATCTGGCAAACTTCCAAAAGGCTGTCTTTAATTTTTACAGTGCCAGAACTCGGGTTGACAATAAAAAGTATACGTTTCTTCATGATGATGAACCTCCTTCAGGCTTTGCGGCATCCTTTATCCGGGTGCAAAGTATACGACCATTATATATCATTTTGCCGTTGGTGGCTACTATAAGTTTTGTAAGAAAGCGTTGACAAATGGGGATTCTGTTATATAATTTTAGAAAGCAAGAGAATATTATTTGGAGGCTATTCAGATGAAAAAGGTGGTAAAGTTCGGAGGCAGTTCTCTGGCCAGCGCCGAACAGTTTAAAAAGGTAGGGAATATTATAAAAAGCGACCCGGACAGAAAGTATGTGATTCCATCCGCACCGGGGAAACGTTTTGCAAAGGACATTAAGGTGACCGATATGCTTTACCGTTGTTATGAAACGGCTGTAGCCGGAGAGGATTTCGGAGAACTTCTCGGGCAGATTAAAGCGCGGTATAACGAGATTATTCAGGGCTTATCTCTGGATATGTCGTTAGAGGACGAGTTTAAGACCATTGAAACGGCCTTTAAAAATAAAGAAGGTATTGATTACGCAGCCTCCAGAGGAGAATACTTAAACGGCCTTGTCATGGCGAAATATCTGGATTATGAATTTATTGACCCGGCGAAATACATTTTCTTCCGCAAAGACGGACGTCTGGACCAGGAAAAGACATACGGCGCCCTTGGAAAGAAGCTGAATAAGGCGGAAAGGGCCGTCATTCCGGGATTTTATGGCTGTGGCGCCGATGGAAAGGTTCAGACCTTCTCCCGCGGCGGTTCCGATGTTACCGGCTCTGTTGTAGCCAAAGCGGTGCTGGCGGATATTTATGAGAACTGGACCGATGTTTCCGGGGTACTTGTAGCGGACCCGCGGATTATTGAGAATCCGAAGCCGATTCATACGGTAACTTATAAAGAATTACGTGAGCTTTCTTATATGGGAGCCAGCGTTCTTCATGAGGATGCGATTTTCCCTGTACGTACGGAAGGTATTCCGATTAATATCCGAAATACCAATGCACCGGAGGACCCGGGAACATTTATCGTTGAGAGTACCTGCGTAAAGCCGGAATATACGATTACCGGTATTGCCGGAAAGAAAGGCTTTGTGTCGATTACTATTGAAAAAGATATGATGAATGCACAGGTTGGTTTTGGCCGCCGTGTGCTTGAAGCATTTGAAAAGGAAGGCGTTTCCTTTGAACATATGCCGTCCGGCATTGATACTTTGACCGTTTTTGTGCATCAGGATGAGTTCCAGGAGAAGGAACAGGCGGTTCTTGCCAATCTGCATCGTGCGGTTCATCCGGATTCCATAGAGATGGAGGGCGATTTGGCCCTGGTCGCTGTTGTCGGACGGGGGATGAAAGCGACCCGCGGTACAGCCGGAAGAATTTTTTCGGCGCTGGCCCATGCGAATGTCAATGTTAAAATGATTGACCAGGGTTCCAGCGAGCTGAATATCATTATCGGTGTTCAGGATAAGGATTTTGAAGCCGCCATCAAGGCAATTTACGATATTTTTGTGACTATTCGTCTCTAAGTCCGTTTTATGGGACACTGAATCCTTTAAAATGAGACCATCTTAATGAAAAGGTGGTTGATAACATGAAAGGATATGCAGTGACAGAGGGATATATGGGATTGGTTGAAGGTAAATATATGTTATTTGCCAGCGAAGCCGATTATAGAGAATATCTGGAAGATTAACATAAGATAATATGATACGGACAGGATGCCGTCGGTGATTTCTCCGAAGCTTTGAGCGGGGAATGAAGGCGGCATCTTTTCTTGACATGAGTACGTTTTCGTGTTACCATGATAAAGTGTTATATGAATAAAAAAATAAATCATTGATGAATTTGGGAGGAAAAATCATGAAAAAGAATATGGCATTAGTTATGGCCGGCGTTATGGCCGTTGGTATTTTAGCAACAGGATGCGGTAATAAAGCAGCGGAAACAAAGGCAGAGACAACCGGGGAAACAGGTGCAGAGAGTAAAGCGGATGACGAAACCCCTGCGGCGACCGGTGAGAGAACGACATTTACGGTTGGATTTGATGCAAGCTTTCCGCCATACGGATATCAGGAAAACGGCGAATATGTCGGCTTTGACCTGGATTTGGCTCAGGAGGTCTGTGACCGTAACGGTTGGGAGCTTGTAAAAACTCCGATTGACTGGGATGCCAAGGATATGGAATTAAATTCCGGCGCGATTGACTGTATCTGGAATGGATTTACGATGAATGGCCGTGAGGATGCTTATACATGGACAGAGCCGTATGTAGATAATACACAGGTATTTGCCGTAAAGAAGGACGGAGAGATTACCTCCGCGGCCGATTTGGCAGGAAAAACGGTGCTTGTTCAGGCAGATTCTTCCGCACTGGCGGCATTGAAAGATGAAGAAAACGCTGAAATTAAGGCGTTGGCAGATTCTTTCGGGGAAATGATTGAAGTTCCGGATTATGAATCCGCATTGATGGAGCTTGAAGCAGGTTCCGCAGATGCCGTTGCCATGGATGAAGGCGTAGCAAGAGCTAAACAGAGCAAAAATGATAATATCACTATCCTGGATGATGTGATTTCCAAAGAACAGTACGGCATTGGTTTTAAACTGGGCAATGAAGAGCTTCGTGACCAGGTATGGGCCACACTGCTTGAGATGGAAGCTGACGGTACCATTGATACAATTGCTGATAAATACGATATAAATAAAGATAACATCTGCATTGGCAAATAAGGTATAAAAGACATCAGGGGAGCGAGGGATATCGCTCCCCTGATTGTTATGGAACCTGTGATTAGAGGAGGTCAATTGATGACGGTAACAGATATTATAAAACAGTTATCCAGCGGCATGGGTGTGACCATTGAAATTTTCTTTGTCACATTGGTGACGTCATTGATTCTGGGTCTTGGCCTGGCGCTGATTCGGATGTCAAAACTTAAAATTCTTTCCATTCTCGCAAAGATATACATATCCATTATGCGTGGGACGCCGTTAATGCTCCAGCTTTTGGTCGTTTATTTCGGGCCTTATTTTATTTTTGGAATTGAGATAACCCGGTCTTATCGGTTAAATGCGGTTTTGATTGGATTTGCATTGAATTATGCGGCCTATTTTGCGGAGATTTACCGGGGCGGCATTTCCGCCATTCCGGACGGTCAGTACGAGGCGGCCAGACTGCTTGGCTACAGTAAGAATCAGACGTTTATTCATATTATTATGCCGCAGGTGGTTAAGCGGATTATTCCGGCTGTGGCTAACGAAACCATTACCTTAGTTAAGGATACTTCTTTGGCGTTTACATTGGCTGTGGCTGAAATGTTTACGCTGACAAAACAGTTGGTAGCCGCCCAGTCTTCAATGATTCCATTCGTTGTAGCCGGTGTGTTTTACTATGTTTTTAACCTTCTGGTTGCCATGTTCTTTGACTATCTGGAAAAGAAATTGAGTTATTATCGTTAGGAGGATAGAAGATGAATTTGCTTGAAATGAATCATATAAAAAAGAGCTTCGACGGACTGGAAGTTCTGAAAGATATTTCTCTGACGGTAAATGAAGGGCAGGTATTGAGTATTATCGGGCCGTCCGGTTCCGGCAAGTCCACCTTACTCCGGTGCGCTACCATGCTTGAAAAGATTGACGACGGCGATATCATATATTTGGGGGAGGCGGCGGCCAGAAGTGAAGGCGGCAAAGCCTCCTATGCAAAGGCGGCGGATTTGAAGCGGATTCATGGCTATTATGGGCTGGTTTTCCAGAACTTCAACCTGTTTCCTCACTATTCGGTGATTAAAAATATTACGGATGCGCCGCTGAGGGTTCAACGCCGGAATAAAGCGGAGGTATTTGAAGAAGCGGAGGAACTTCTTCGGAAAATGGGGCTGGCGGACAAGGCCAATGCTTATCCGCATCAGTTATCTGGCGGTCAACAGCAGCGTGTGTCCATCGCCCGGGCTTTGGCGATGAATCCGAAGATTTTGTTTTTCGATGAACCGACATCTGCCCTGGACCCGGAGCTGACCGGTGAGATTTTAAAGATTATTAAAAACCTGGCGGCAGAAAAAATGACGATGGTTATTGTTACCCATGAGATGAGTTTTGCAAAAAATGTATCGGATTATGTTATTTTTATGGATAAGGGCGTCATTGTTGAAGAAGGTTCGCCGGAGGTGGTTTTCAATTCGGAAAATCAGCGAATGAAAGAATTTCTTGGAAAATTTAATGCAGATTGAAAGTAAGGCCATTGGCCGGAGGTAATCTGCAAAATATTTTATAAAAACGGCATTGCGGGAGCGGTGCCGTTTTTATATGCCGCAAAAATCCACACAAAATTCAAAAAACTATGTTATACTGGGCGGCATGGAGGTGGCAGAGATATGAAACGTATTTTAGTTGTGGAGGATGAACCGGAAATACAGGAAATTCTGGCGGCTTATCTGCGTCATGAGGGATATGCGGTTACATTGGCCGGAGACGGAGTGGAAGCGATTGAGACATTTCACAGAGACGCTTTTGATTTGGTTTTGCTGGATATTATGCTGCCGAAAATCGATGGCTTTGGCGTGTGCGAACTGGTCCGGCGGGAATCGGAAATACCAATTATCATGCTGACCGCATTGGACGGAGAGGCGGAGCAAATTAAAGGGTTTGACCTGATGGCTGATGATTATGTGACGAAGCCCTTTTCCATGCCGGTTCTGCTCCGAAAGATTGCCGCGGTGCTGCGCCGCAGCGGCGGGAGTTCGGAAGGCCGGCCGCTCTGTTATAAAGATATAAAAATGGATATGGAAGGCCGGATTTGTCAGATTGACCGGACGGTTATCGAATTGACTCAGAGGGAATTTGATTTGCTGTCAGAACTGCTTCGGGCGCCGGGGCGGGTATTCACACGGGAAGTGCTTTTGAGTCGGATTTGGGGATATGATTTCTTCGGAGATGCTCGGATTGTGGACAGCCATATAAAAAATCTTCGGAAAAAGTTGAACAGAGATTATATTGAAACTGTGCGGGGGGTGGGTTACCGTGTTCCTAAAAAGAATTAGGGAAAATCTTTTCCTGCGTATTTTCTTAATTACAAGCCTGATTCTTATAGCCGCCAGCGCAATAACCTTTGGAATCATTGCCTGGGCTACCCCTATTACTTATATTGCCATCACTACGGACCGTTTTAAGGAACAGGCGGACAATTTAGCGCCGCTTCTGGAAACGGTCACACTGGAGGAATGTGGCCCTGTTCTTGACCAGTTTATTATGGATACAGGAGCGGGCGTGATGATATTAAATGAACAGGGAGAAATTGTAAACACACCGTCGAATCTCAGTATCGGCGTGCTTTATGAGGATGAACATTCGGTGGTGGCCGTTTCAAAGGCAAATGGTGAAACAGATACAAGTGAAATGAATGAGCAGTGGAATTATACGATTTCCTCCGATTCTGTCGGCGGCAATGTTTCGGTAGCAACGGACAATATTTCCTATCCATTTTCATTTAAAGGAATGTCCGAGGTCTATTTTCTTTATATTACGCCGCCGATGGAAAAGGCGAATCAGACGGTTCAGGCGCTGGGACAGATTGCTCCCTGGCTGTTGGGGGTCATGCTGCTGTTTTCGCTGCTATGCGCCCTGTTTTACTCCCGCTATGTTACCCGGCCGATTATAAAACTCAATGAAGCGCTGAAGCAGGAAATTGACAGGGAGCGGGAATTGGAGCGTCAGCGTCTGGCATTTTTCTCGGCTGCTTCCCATGAATTAAAGACGCCGGTAACGATTTTGAAGGGACAGCTTTCGGGTATGCTGGAAGGCATTGACATCTATCAGGACAGGGATAAGTATCTGGCAAAATCACTCCGGGTTACCGGGCGTATGGAAGGGCTGATACAGGAGATTCTCACGGTTTCCCGTATGGAATCGGGGAGCTTTCATATGGATACCCGGCAATTCAATCTGACGGAGCTTATCCGCACTCAATTGGAGCTGGATGAGGATTTGTTCGTTCAAAAAAATATCCGGCTTCATACAAGCTTCAATGAAAATATTTTTGTCCGGGGAGACCGGGGGATGCTTCACAAGGTATTTGAGAATATTTTGTCCAATGCTGTCTTTTATGCGCCGGAGGGGGCGGATATTTATGTTCAGGTGGAAACGTCGGATGCGGGTCCGGTGCTGCGTGTCGAAAACAGTGGCTCTCACATTGATGCGGAAGCCCTTCCGCATGTGTTTGAGGCCTTTTATCGGGCCGATGCCTCACGCAGCCGCCGAACCGGGGGCAGCGGTCTTGGTTTATATATTGTTAAGATGATATTGGAACGTCATGGAGCAGACTATCAAATTGAAAATACGGGACAGGGAGTCCGGTTTACGATTTACTTTTCAAAATGAGCAGGGATAAATTCTCTGCTTATTTTATGTTTCCACACAAAACACACAATTTTTCCATTTTATATCCAAATTGCAGGCTTATCTTTAGTGTTGAAATAAAAATAAGAAAGGATAGATGGATGATGAAAATTGAAATGGAAAAATTGAATATGATTTATCCGGGAAGAAAGCAGGCTCTGCAGGACGTTTATCTGACGTTGGAGAGTCCGAGCCTCGTCGGGCTTCTCGGGCCAAATGGCGCAGGTAAGTCGACGCTGATGAAGCTATTGACTGCGGGGCTTTTGCCGACGCAAGGAGAAATCAGGGTGGATGGCCAGCCGCTGGTTAAATGCGAAAAGCGTTTGAAATCGGGGCTTGGCTATCTGCCCCAGTCCTTTGGCTTGTATGATGAGCTGACAGTATATCAGTTTTTGGATTATATGGCAGCATTAAAAGGGATTCAAAATAGCAGGCAGAGTATTGCGAAGGCCATAGCTTCAGTTCACCTGAAGGCGAAACAAGAGGCGAAAATCCGTACATTGTCCGGTGGCCAGAGACAGCGGGTCGGTATCGCTCAGGCGATATTGGGGCAGCCGGAATTTCTTGTTCTTGATGAACCGACGGTCGGGCTGGACCCGGAGGAACGGGTGAATTTCAGAAATATGTTTTCCGAAATGGCCAGGGAACGGCTGGTACTTTTGTCCACACATATCATTGAGGATATCCAGCAGGTTTGTAACCGCCTTATTATTATTGGCCAGGGTCGGATTCTTTTTGACGGAACAGCAAAACGTTTAATATCGGAAACAAAGACGTCAAACCTCGAAACCGCCTATCTGCATTTAATTTCAAAGGAGGACGGGCGATGAGTGGATGGCATCAATTTCGTTTAGAGCTGGGGCGTTTAATGAAAAACCGCTGGACGTGGCTTGTTATCGCATTGACCATGATTTCTCCGACAGTGGGATTGACATTGTATCGGCCGCTATTTTCCACAAGCAGTACGGAATACGTCACTACGATGACAGGGATTTACATAGCAAATCCGGCGCTGGCCGGAGGCCTGGTTGGCGCGGTGCTTTTTGGGGTCTTTACGATTTGGGAACTGAGCCGTGTGGAACGCAGCGGAATAGGAAATTTAATGGCGGCGGTGTGTTCGCCGATGACGACGGCCTTCCTTCATCTGACAGCCATCTTATGTGTATCAATTGTTGCACAAAGCATAACCATGATGGTATGGCTGCCCTATACGATGAATGTTGTCGGAACGGTTTTTGACGCGGCGTCTTATATAATGGGGTATTTAATTTTTATGTATGGCGCTTTGCCGCTGGCCATTTTGTCCGCTGCGGCCGCATGGCAGTTTACACAGCGGTTTAATGTATCTGTCGTTTTGTTTGCGGTATTTGCGGGGCTTAGTCTGACCGTGTGGAATCAGGAGTGGCAGCTTTGCTGGCTGAACCCGTGTGTTTGGGCTATTTCCGATGATTTTTCAAATAACCGCCTCTTTCGTGTGGTTGCCTACATGCGTTTAAGCTGGCTTCTGGCTCTGGCCGGGATATGGGGCTTCTCCTTTTTGTGCGTAAGGCGTTACGGGAAAGGTGCGGCTGGCTCCTTTTGGTGTAATGCACGGAAAATATACCGTCCGGCCGTGTCGGCCTTGCTGTTGGTCCTTGCCGTATTAGCCTATGTGAAACAACCGTTTCTTGACCACAGTAATTTAAATATTGATTTTGATTATCTTTTTAATGTGGATTATCTGGAAAATGTCACCTGTTCCGGGAGATATGCAAAGGTATATCCGAATCCGGAAACCGGAGAAATATACGGCAGGGCCGTTTATCAGATTGAAAATAGGACCAATGAAGAAAAGGAGGTACGGTTTCATATAAATCCCGGATATAAGGTGACGGCGGTGAGGGCAAACGGGATACCGGTCACCTGGATTTTGGGAGAACGGGAAGAGATGAATGAACGGGAGCTTCATATAAATCTTCCGGATACGTCAGAAATTGAACTGGAAATCGAATATGGCGGTTACCCAAGGGAATGGAATACCCAGGCCACGGCCCAGGGGGAACCGGAAATCAGCAGTCAATATATGCGTCTGGAAAATACGGTGCTTGCACCGGCGCCCTTTGATATTGGGTATACCGACGATACGCTGCCTGCTACCATGGATATTACGCTGCCGGGGACAATGACGCCGATACTTTTTGGAAACGAGACGACAGAGCTTTTGAAGGACGATTCCGACGGAACAAAAACGTGGCGGATGACGGATGAGGGCTACAACATGATTCTTTATGCGGGAGATTACATTTGCGAGGAAATCGATGCAGCCGGATTAAAAGTTCACTTTTATTATGGGAGAAAGCATCAGCCAGTTATGGAGAAATCGGGGGCGGCGGAGGCTGTGCGCCGGGTGATGGAATATTGTACGGAGCATTATGGCCCGCTGCAATTTTATAACGACAATACCTTTAATTTAATCCAGAGCCGTGTTTCCGGCGGTGGATATGCCGGGGATGGGGCCAGTCTTATGGATGAACTGGATTTTACGGCCCAGAACCTGGGAAATAATGGAAAGGGCGGAAGCGCCGGAGAAGTGGTTATTCATGAGATGGTGCATCAATGGTGGGGCCTGGGAAATATGTTTGACCCGGAGGATACGGATAGCGGGTGGTCCTCTGAGGGCTTGACGACATATACGACATATCGCATTGTCAAAGAATTGTACGGTGAAGAGGCCGCTGAGAAAAATTATGTGGACGTCTGGCGGGCGGATGTGGCGGATTATTATAAAAACTTTTACGTGCGGCATCCCGAATATTTGTCCGTACTGCCGGAGGAATATCAGGCGGACATATCGAACAGTCTGAGAAGCGTGCGCCAGTACAGTGAAATGGCGTTAAAGATTTTGAAAGCTGAGGAGTTGGTAGGCGGTGAGAAAGCGATGGATGAAATTCTTCATCATCTTTTTACGAGGGAACTGAATCCGGAGTATCCTTATTTGACCTATCAGGAATTTTTAGATGCCTGCGGGCTGACAGAGGAGGAATTAAGTCTTGATTAAAATATTTCATTATGAGCTGCGGCGTCTGCTCCTGAATAAATTATCGGTTTGTATATTTTTGGTTTGCCTGTGGTATGGCTGGCTGACTCTGACAGGCACAACAATCCAGGGGATTGCACATACGACGCCATTTTCCCCGTGGAGCTTCGGGGATTATCTTGCTCGGGTACTGCCGGTTGTTTGCCTTGGTGAATTCTTCTTTCTGACATTTTTTACATCCACGCAGGAGCAAAAGGCTGCGGTCATTATCCGGGCGACAGCGGCGGATTTCCGGAAATATGCGGCGGTTCGCTGTGGTGCGGTATGCCTGGGAACTCTGGGAATATGCCTCGGCGTCATCGGCCTTGGCTTCAGTTTTTACACTTATTTTTTCGGATGGACAGATTTTGGAAGTCTGGTGTTGCCGGCGCTCCTTGTGCTGGGGCCGTCCGTCATCTTTTGCCTGGGCTTTGGATGGATGCTTGGAAGCATTCATCCGATGCTGGTTTATGGCGCTATGGTTATTCCCTTTTTACTTTCCCGGGCGCCGCTTCCGTGGCCGGCAGATTTTTCCCTGGGGAGCTTTTTTGCCGGATACCCATTGAATTTGGATGTGCCGGACCCGGCGTTTATCGTTCCCGTTCCCGTACTTTTTGGGCGGCTCGCTTATCTTTTTATTGGAATTTTACTTTTTTGGCAAAGCCAGAAGCGGGGCTCGCTTTCTGAAAATGGCTATTGACAAAATTCTGACATAGAGATATGATATTGATATCAAAATGATATCAGAATCGAGGAGGAAGTATTATGAAGACGGAAAACAAAAATATTGAAGAAAAAATTCTTCATCCGGTCAATGGCGTTGTGATGCTTATTGTTAATTTCATTTTATTGGCGGCGTTTGGGTTTCTGTTGGCATTTGGTATCCGCCAGGGAGTGGATGACCATGTTATACCGGCCGTTATTATGATTGTTGTATCCTGTGTCGGCATGATTGTTATGTGTATGGCTTTTGGAGGATTGAAAACCGTGCGGCCGAATGAGGCCCTTGTTCTGACTTTGTTCGGGGCTTATTACGGAACAATTCGTAAATCCGGGTTTTATTTTGTCAATCCTTTCAGTGAGTCGAACAGTCCGGTCTATGAGAAGGCCAGAAGCGCGGCCATAAAAACGGCAAAGTCGAAGTCAAACGATATGGAAATCGTATCGATTTCGACACGAAAACGGGTATCCTTAAAGAGTAATACACTGAAAAATGAAAAACAAAAGGTGAATGACGGTATGGGTAATCCGATTGTTATCGGCACCAATGTCATCTGGAGGGTTGAAAATCCGACAAAGGCCGTCTTTAATGTGGAGGATTATACGGAATTTATTTCCATTCAAACCGATTCCACCGTGCGAAATGTCGCCCGTCTGTATCCGTATGATGTGATTGACGAAGAAAATGACGAAAGTGAAAAAACGCTGCGGGGCAGCGTCCAGGAAATTGCAGACCGGATGCAGGCGGCCCTGCAGGAACGGGTGAATATAGCGGGTATTGTCATTGAGGACGTGAAGATTACCAATCTGGCTTATTCGGAAGAGATTGCGGCGGCGATGCTCCAGCGGCAGCAGGCCACGGCGATTATCGCAGCCCGGCAGAAAATTGTGGACGGCGCGGTTGGAATGGTAAAAATGGCCATTGATAAGCTGGGAGACGAGGAGATTGTCCTTTTGGACGAAGAACGGAAAGCGGCCATGGTAAGCAACCTGCTTGTGGTTCTCTGTTCCGGAAAAGATACGCAGCCTATTGTCAACAGCGGAAGTATATATTAAACTCTAAATTATAGAGAGGGAGGCGGAGCCGTGGAAAAAAATCATTTAGATGAACATTTAGATGAAAAAGAAGAAAAGCTTCGGGCACGTCTGGAAAAACTGGATTCCCTTGAGAAAGAAATCAAGGCGCGGGAGAAAGCTATAAAAGCGAGAGAAAGCGCCAGAAAACAGGTGCTGCTTCGGCTGCCCCAGGGACTTTGGGAAGATATTTCTCAGTGGGCTAACGACGACTTCCGCTCGATTAATGGACAGATTGAATATTTGCTGACAGAGGCGGTGAAGAACCGTAAGAAGGGAAAGGGATGATTGGATGGAACATAAATTAACGGAAAAAGAAATTTTATCAAAGGTAGACCATACATTATTAACACAGACGGCTACCTGGGATGAAATTAAAGCGTTATGCGATGATGCGATAGCGTATGGTACGGCCTCGGTTTGTATACCGCCCAATTTCGTTAAGCTGGCAAAGACTTACGTCGGCGCTCAGATGAAAATCTGTACGGTTATCGGTTTTCCAAACGGATATTCGGCGCCGGAGGTTAAGCTGTTCGAGACGCAGCAGGCGTTGAAGGACGGTGCGGACGAAATTGATATGGTCATATCTATCGGTACGGTGAAAGAGGGAAAATATGACAGAGTGCTTAAAGAAATACGGGATATTAAATCGGTCTGCGGCGGTCGTATTTTGAAGGTGATTATTGAAACCTGCTTTCTGACCGAAGAGGAAAAAATCCATCTTTGCCATGTTGTCACGGAGGCCGGCGCGGACTATATCAAGACGTCAACCGGATTCGGCGGCGGCGGCGCGACCTTTGCCGACGTGAAGCTTTTTGCGGAAAATATCGGACCGGGCGTCCGGATTAAAGCGGCCGGGGGTATTTCTTCCATGGAGGATGCGGAAAAATTTATTGAATTGGGCGCTTCAAGACTTGGAACCAGCCGGATTGTGAAGATTGTCAAAGGGGAGATGTGACATGTGGGAGGAACTCATTCGGATAGCCATTGCCCAGTTGGATTATGCCTACACGCCCTATTCGGAGTTTAAAGTCGGTGCAGCTCTTTTAAGTAAAGACGGACAGATTTTTACAGGATGTAATATAGAAAATTCCGCGTATGGACCGAGTAATTGTGCGGAGCGCACGGCGATTTTCAAGGCAGTCAGCGAAGGCGTCCGGGATTTTAAGGCGATTGCTATCGTCGGGGGAAAACATGGAGAACTCCGGGACTATTGCGCACCCTGCGGCGTATGCCGTCAGGTGATGATGGAATTTTGTGAACCGGATGAATTTCAGATTATTATGGCAAAAAGTCCGAAAGACTATCGGGTGTGTACGCTGGCCGAATTGCTGCCGCTGGCTTTCTCGCCGAAGATGCTGGCGGCAGGCCCGGCGGCGCCTACAGCGCCTGAAACGGACCGGAATAGGGTGGAGGTGGAACAGGCATGAAAAAGTTTAAGCGAGTGTTTTTAATCGTTATTGATTCTCTGGGAATCGGAGAGATGCCGGATGCGGCGGACTATGGCGATGTGGGCGCCGATACCCTCGGACATATATCTGACCGCGCCGATAGTTTTGATATTCCCAATCTTCAAAAACTTGGGATGGCGAATCTGAAACAATTGAAACAGGTTGAAGCGATGGCGAGGCCGGAGGGCTATTATGCGGCGCTTCGTGAAGCCAGCGCCAGCAAGGATACGATGACCGGACACTGGGAAATGATGGGTTTAAAGGTGACGACACCTTTTAAAACCTTTACGGAGAATGGATTTCCGGAGGATTTAATTGCCGAACTGGAACGGCGGACAGGGCATAAAGTAATTGGAAATAAAAGCGCCAGCGGCACGGTGATTCTGGACGAATTGGGCGAAGAGGAAATCGCCACGGGAAATATGATTGTCTACACTTCTGCGGATTCGGTACTCCAGATTTGCGGTAATGAAGAGACCTTTGATTTAAAGGAGCTGTATCGGTGCTGTGAGATTGCCAGAGAGCTGACCATGCGGGAAGAATGGAAGGTCGGCCGGGTTATCGCGCGGCCTTATGTCGGTAAGAAACGGGGCGAATTTAAACGTACAAGCAACCGCCATGATTATGCCCTGAAACCTTTCGGGCCGACGGCGCTGAACGTTCTGAAAGATAGTGGACTGGATGTCATTGCCGTAGGTAAGATTAATGATATTTTTGCCGGGGAAGGCATTACCCGGGCAGAACGTTCAAAATCTTCCGTGCATGGCATGGAACAGACAATTGACATCGCCGGGGAGGCTTTTGAAGGGCTTTGTTTTGTGAATCTGGTAGACTTTGATGCGCTTTGGGGACATCGGAGAAATCCGCAGGGTTACAGAGAGGAGCTGGAGCGGTTTGACGTAAAGCTGGGAGAGCTTCTGGAAAAGCTTTCGGACAGCGATTTACTTATGATTACGGCCGACCATGGGAACGACCCAACCTACAGAGGTACGGACCATACCCGGGAAAAGGTGCCGCTGCTCCTTTATTCACCGGCTTTCGATGGCAGCGGTTCGCTGGGTGAACTGGATACCTTTGCCGTTATCGGAGCGACGATTGTGGATAATTTTGGTGTTTCTATGCCGGAGAAAACGATTGGATATTCTATAGCGGAACGATTAAACTAGAAGTAATATACATCAGATGAAGCATCGGGGAAGGAGAGAAAAAGGCTTATGCACCAGGAGCTTTACTTACATTTTGCCTTCTTTTTTATCTATTCCTTTTTAGGGTGGGTGACAGAAGAGCTTTTTGCGGCTTTTAAATACGGACGATTTGTCAACCGGGGATTTTTGAATGGGCCGATGTGTCCGGTTTATGGCATCAGTATGTTTGTTATATTCAATGTGTTGTCCGATTACAGCCTGCAGCCTTTTTGGCAGTTTATCGGGGCAATCGGAATTGTGACTGTGATTGAATACGTCACCGGAGCATTTCTCAGAAAAGTCACCGGGCGGCGTTTCTGGGATTACCGGGATATGCCCTGTAATCTAAATGGATACATTTGTCTCAGATATTCGATTTTTTGGGGGATTCTTGCGGTAACTGCCATGTGGCTTGTTCAGCCGCCCATTTATATTTTACTGCTGCTTTTGCCAAAGCAGATATTGAAGGTTGTTTTGTGTTCGGTCGGAATTGTATTTGCGATTGACCTCATTGTCACGCTGGCGGCGGCCCTGCATCTGAACCTGAAAGGCGGAATGGCCGAAAATGTTGCCAGTCAGGCAAATCAGGTACGTAAAAATATGGGCAAACGGATTTTTATGGCCGTTCAGCGCCGTATGTATACGTCTTTTCCTGAATTGAGAAGTCAAAAACCTTCGGAAGAAAATGGTTTTGGTCAGGTCAGCGGCCGGACATTCGCACAGGGCCTGTGTTTGGAAAAATTGATTTGGATGTTTTTTATCAGCGGTGTTGCGGGAGATATTGTGGAAACTATTTTTATGTGGGCGACGACGGGACGCGTCATGAGCCGGAGCAGTTTTATTTACATACCTTTCAGTATCGTCTGGGGAGCCGGAGGGGCTTTGGGTGTGGGCCTTCTGGAACCGGTGAAAAAGAGCAGAATCCGCATTTTCCTTGGCGGCTTCTTCTTTGGCGGCGTATTTGAATATTCCTGTTCGGTGCTTGCCGAATTTCTCTTCGGAACGACATTCTGGGACTACAGCCATCTTCCGTTTAATTTGAATGGCCGGATTAACCTGCTGTTCTGCGGCTTCTGGGGGATTGCCGCCCTTGTGCTTATTCGTCTTGTCTATCCGGTCGTCAGTCGGTGGATTGAGAAAATACCTCTGATTTCCGGAACGATTCTGACATGGATACTTCTGGTGATAATGGTTCTTAATGCATTGGTGGCCTCTATGGCCATTCCCCGCTATGTTCAGCGTCAGGCCGGGATACCGCCCCGGAGCGTTGTCGGTGAATTTCTGGATAGCCAGTATCCGGACGCAATGGTAGAAAATGTTTATCCGTATATGAAAATTGTAAAATGAAAAAATAAAAAGCCTGGCCAGGAAACGGCGTTTCCCAGTCAGGCTTTTTGTTTGGGCGGAAGCGAACCGCCCGTCAAGAAAATTTATTTTTGGTAATCCTTTGGATTCAGACCAAGTCTTTCAAGTTTTTTGTAGATTCCGGAAATGTGGAGGCCGGTAACGGCGGAGATATTTGCTACATTTCCCCGCATTTCTTCCAATGCCTTTTTGAAGTAGGCCGTTTCATATTTTTGTTTAAATTCTTTATAAGGAATAATCTCATCATAATATTGGGAAAGAGTGTTTTCAAATAAAGGGACTTTTTCTGCGGGAACATGATTATCGGGCGGTTGTATAATCTGGATAGTGTTGTGCAGGGCGTTGCCATCGGTGATGACATAACGCTGGATGACATTTTTCAGTTCACGTACATTTCCCGGCCAGGAATATGCATTAATTGCACTCATGTATTTTGGGGCCATTTGAATATTTTTTCCATATTTTGTGTTATATTTTTGCAAAAAGAAATTTACAAGGGGTTCAATATCGCCCGGGCGCTGTCTTAAAGGAAGCATGGTGAGGGGCAAAATGTTAAGCCTGTAATATAAATCTTCACGGAAGGTTCCTTCTTTAACCATATCCATTAAATTACGGTTCGTGGCGGCAATGATGCGTACATTCAGACGTTTGGTTTCTTTGCCGCCGATTTTGCGGATTTCCCCGGTTTCCAGTACACGGAGCAATTTTGGCTGAAGCTGGGGTGATAATTCTCCTATCTCATCTAAAAACAGAGTGCCGTTGTTGGCCAATTCAAATAATCCCATTTTACCGCTTTTGTTGGCTCCGGTAAAAGCGCCCTTCTCATAACCGAATATTTCGGATTCCATTAAAGATTCGGGAATTGTCGCACAGTTGACCGGGACAAATATTTCATTACTTCGGTTACTGTTGGAGTGAATATGTTTCGCAAGAACTTCTTTGCCCGTGCCGGATTCCCCGTAAATGATAACATGAGTATCAATTTTAGAAATCTGCAGAGCAAAATCAAAGGTATTTTTGCTGTGAGGGTCTACGGCGATGTAGGAAGGCATATCGCGGGTGTTAATAATCGTGTTCAGTAATTTGCGCATATATTTACTGTTTTCTTCCATATAGGTCATGTATTCCGAAGAGAAAGATTCGCTTTGGCTGAAAGCGATAACCCGGACTAATTCGCCGGATTCATCAAAAATTGGCGTGGAATACGCGTAAATTCCGCGGTTCGGGTCCTGATTAATAAGAAGGTAAGTCATTTGGGGCTTTTTGGATTCCAGACATCGTATAAGACTGCTTTCACTGAAGACGCCTCTTTCCATCATTTCATAGGCGGTAGTGCCAATAATTTCATCTCTGGATAAATTTGTTAATTTACAGGTTCCCCTGGAACACAAAAGAATTTTCCCGGTGTTATCAATAATCAGGATACTGCCTTCATAGTTTTCCAAAATATCTCTGTAATATACTAAGTCATCTTCGGGCAATTTCATAGGAACACTTCTTTCTAAAAAAATATAATTCTAT
>CABUAW010000044.1 GCA_902489645.1 uncultured Lachnospiraceae bacterium
GTGCGGAGGCCTTGAAGGAATCGCCGTCAGCATTTGAGCGATGGTGCGATAACCGGATTATCCAGACGATAAAGCCACAGAAAACCAATCCGTTTTCCGTCGGACCTTTGGTGGCTTATGTGATTGCAAGGGAAAATGAAATAAAAACGGTCAGAATCATCCTTACCTGTAAACAAAATGGTTTGTCAGATGATTCAATCCGGGAAAGGGTAAGGGAAATGTATGTATAAGATTGCAGTAATCGGCGCTTATGACAGTATTTATGGTTTTGCGGCGCTGGGGCTGGATACATTTCCTGTATCCGATGCCCGGGAAGGCGAAGAAACTTTAAAGATGCTGGCGTCCGGCGAGTATGCAGTAATTTATATTACGGAAGCGCTGGCCCAGGAACTGGCACAAGAGATAAGCAAATATCGGGAGCAGGTTCTTCCGGCCATTATCCAGATTCCGGGTGTATCCGGTAATACGGGAGCCGGAGTAGAGGGCGTGAAGAAGTCTGTCGAACAGGCCGTTGGCTCCGATATTATCTTCGGCAATAATTAGAAAGTGGGTGAATCCATTTAATGAGTAAAGGCACGATTAAAAAAGTAGCAGGACCGCTGGTTATCGCTGAGGGTATGCGCGATGCCAACATGTTTGACGTAGTACGTGTAAGCAGCCAGCGTCTGATTGGTGAAATTATTGAGATGCACGGAGACGAGGCATCCATTCAGGTATATGAAGAGACTTCGGGACTTGGACCGGGAGAACCGGTGGAATCCACGGATATGCCGTTGTCAGTGGAACTTGGCCCTGGTCTGATTACAAGTATCTATGACGGTATTCAGAGACCGTTGGATGATATCATGAAGGTATCCGGCAACAACTTAAAGCGCGGTGTTGAGGTTCCTTCTTTGAAACGGCACTTAAAATGGGCGTTTGTTCCGTCGGTAAAAGTCGGAGACGCGGTGGAAGCCGGCGATATTATCGGAACAGTGCAGGAAACAAGCGTTGTAGAACAGCGGATTATGGTTCCTTATGGTATTCAGGGAAAGATTAAGGATATTAAAGCCGGAGAGTTTACCGTTGAAGAAACGGTGGCGGTTATTGAAACGGCGGACGGCGATAAAGAAGTTTCCCTGATGCAGAAATGGCCGGTACGAAAAGGCCGTCCATATAAGAAAAAATTGCCGCCGACCATGCCTCTGATTACAGGTCAGCGTGTTGTTGATACATTCTTCCCGATTGCAAAGGGCGGCGTTGCTGCCGTACCTGGTCCATTCGGAAGCGGCAAGACGGTTATTCAGCATCAGTTGGCCAAATGGGCGGAAGCCGATATCGTTGTATATATCGGCTGCGGTGAACGTGGTAATGAGATGACGGATGTTTTGAATGAGTTCCCTGAATTAAAGGACCCGAAAACCGGCAAGTCTCTGATGGAACGGACGGTTCTGATTGCAAATACGTCCGATATGCCTGTGGCAGCCCGTGAGGCTTCTATTTATACAGGTATTACGATTGCCGAATATTTCCGTGATATGGGCTATTCGGTAGCTCTGATGGCGGATTCCACATCCCGTTGGGCGGAGGCCCTTCGTGAAATGTCGGGACGTCTGGAGGAAATGCCGGGTGAAGAAGGTTATCCGGCCTACCTCGGTTCACGTTTGGCCCAGTTCTATGAGCGCGCGGGTCATGTGGTGAACTTAGGTAAAGATGAAAGAGAAGGCGCACTGTCTGTTATCGGCGCCGTGTCCCCTCCGGGCGGCGATATTTCCGAACCGGTATCCCAGGCGACGCTGCGTATCGTTAAAGTATTCTGGGGACTGGATTCGGCGTTGGCTTATAAGCGACATTTCCCTGCCATCAACTGGCTGACCAGCTATTCGCTGTATCTGGATAATATTTCCGGATGGTTTGATAAAAATGTATCCGAAGAATGGATGGTTGACCGTCAGAAGATGATGGCTTTGCTTCAGGAAGAAGCAGAATTAAATGAAATTGTTCAGATGGTTGGTATGGATGCGCTTTCTGCGCCGGACCGTCTGAAAATGGAAGCAGCCCGCTCGATTCGTGAGGACTTCCTGCATCAGAACTCCTTCCATGATGTGGATACTTATACGTCGTTGAAGAAACAGCTTCTGATGATGAAACTGGTACTCGCTTATTATGAACAGTCTATGGAGGCACTGAAAAACGGAGCGAATGTCCAGGGACTGATTAATATGCCGGTCCGTGAACAGATTGGCCGTTATAAATACATTGTGGAAGAAAATCTGGATGCAGAGTATGAAAAGGTAATGAATACTCTGACAGAACAGGTGAAGGAAGTATGCGGAAGGGAGGACTTCTAAATGCCAAAAGAATATCGAACAATACAAGAAGTAGCCGGACCGCTGATGCTTGTACAGGGCGTGGAAGGCGTTACCTATAATGAGCTGGGAGAAATTGAACTGGCCAACGGCGAAATTCGCCGCTGTAAGGTTCTGGAAGTCAATGGAACGGATGCCATGGTACAGCTTTTTGAAAGCTCTACCGGTATCAATCTTTCAAATAGTAAGGTGCGTTTCCTTGGACGGAGTATGGAATTCGGAGCGTCCGGGGATATGCTCGGCCGTGTATTTGACGGCATGGGCCGTCCGACGGATGGCGGCCCGGAAATTTTGCCGGATAAACGTCTGGATATCAATGGTCTGCCGATGAACCCGGCGGCCAGAAGTTATCCGAATGAGTTTATCCAGACCGGCGTATCCGCAATAGACGGTTTGAATACACTGGTTCGTGGACAGAAGCTGCCGATTTTCTCGGCGTCCGGTCTGCCGCACGCCCAGTTGGCCGCCCAAATTGCCCGTCAGGCCAGGGTCCGCGGTAAAGATGAAAAATTCGCCGTTGTATTTGCAGCCATGGGTATTACCTTCGAGGAATCCAACTTCTTCGTAGACAGCTTTAAGGAAACCGGCGCTATTGACCGTACGGTCCTGTTTATCAATCTGGCCAATGACCCGGCGGTAGAGCGTATTGCCACACCGCGTATGGCGCTGACCGCCGCCGAATACCTGGCATTTGAAAAGAATATGCACGTGTTGGTTATCCTGACAGATATCACAAACTATGCGGATGCGCTGCGTGAAATTTCCGCAGCCCGTAAAGAAGTTCCGGGCCGCCGCGGCTATCCGGGTTATATGTATACGGACCTGGCCAGCTTATATGAACGCGCCGGACGTCAGAATGGCAAAGAAGGTTCCATTACCATGATTCCGATTCTGACCATGCCGGAGGATGATAAGACCCATCCAATCCCTGACCTGACCGGATATATTACGGAGGGACAGATTATTTTAAGCCGTGAACTTTACAGAAAAGGCATTAATCCGCCGATTGACGTACTTCCGTCATTGTCCCGTCTGAAAGATAAAGGTATCGGCGAAGGAAGGACCAGAGAAGACCATTCCAATACACTGAACCAGTTGTTTGCGGCTTATTCCCGTGGTAAGGACGCCAAGGAATTGATGACGATTCTCGGTGAGGCCGCCCTTTCGGATATTGATTTGATTTATGCGAAATTTGCGGATGAATTTGAGAAGGAATATGTATCCCAGGGCTTTAATACGGACCGGGATATCGAGGAAACATTGGACATTGGATGGAAACTTTTGTCTATTTTACCGAGAAGCGAGCTGAAACGTATCGATGACAAATATTTGGATATGTATTACGGCAAATAATAAATCCAGAACAGGAAGAGGTGATTGCACTTGGCATCGACGCAGGTGAACCCAACCCGAATGGAGCTGACCAAACAGAAGAAAAAGCTGGCGACAGCCACAAAAGGCCATAAGCTCCTGAAGGATAAACGAGATGAATTGATGCGGCAGTTCCTGGATTTGGTTCGGGAGAATATGGCTTTGCGCCAGAAGGTGGAGGCAGGTATTCAGGCAGCGAATAAAAATTTTGTTGTTGCGAAGGCCGGAATGTCGGAAGAGACGCTTCACACTGCACTGATGGCGCCGAAGCAGGGCGTTTATCTGGAAACAGATAAAAAAAATATTATGAGCGTGGATATTCCGGTATTTAAATATAAAACGCGGACAGCGGATGAAAATGACATTTATTCCTATGGCTTCGCATTTACATCCAGCGATTTGGATGATGCGGTGAAGTCTCTGGCGGACATTCTGCCGGATATGCTGAAACTGGCGGAGACGGAAAAAGCCTGCCAGCTCATGGCTGCGGAGATTGAAAAGACCCGTCGCCGTGTTAATGCGTTGGAGCATGTCATTATTCCGCAGGCTCAGGCAAATATCAAATACATTTCCATGAAACTGGATGAAAATGAACGTTCCACCCAGATTCGACTGATGAAGGTTAAAGATATGATGCTGGAAGAAGCCCATCATTATAAAGAAAAAAGAGCGGCCCATGCCGTAGAATAGAAATTTTCTCAAAAGAATTGCCAAAAAGGCAAGAAAGAAACGCAGCGACCCGAAAGTCCTGAAAACAGGCTTTTGCGGTCGCTGTATTTTTATTTTGTGTTGATTTGAAGTCTATGATATTTTTACAGAGACACCGCGTCTTTTGCGGAGGATGTTGACATTATCCGGGAAAAAAGTTAAAATGAAAAGAACATATTGAGTAATAGGGGGAAATCACATATGCTGAAACAGGTTTCAATATATGCTGAAAATAGAAAAGGTACGATGCAGAAAATCACGGCAGTGCTGCTGCAGGAGAATATTAATATTCTCGGTTCCGTAACCAACGACAGCGCGGAGTACGGAATTATTCGTATGATTGTGTCTGACCCGGAAAAAACCGTACAGGCTTTAGAAAAGGCCGGGTATCTGTGCCGGCTGACGGATGTTCTCGGCGTGGAAGTTGAGGATGAGGTCGGTAACCTGAACCGCCTGCTGCGTGCGCTGGATGACAGTAATATTAATGTGGACTATATATATTTATCCTTTAATCGGAATTCGGGTAAACCGATTATGGTAGTGTCCGCGGAGGACGTGATGGAAGTGGAGATGTGCATTGCTGCAAAAGGCTTTTCGGTATTATAGGAGGAATTGATTATGAAGAATACGACGTTGGTGATTATGGCCGCCGGTATTGGCAGCCGTTTTGGCGGAGGCATTAAGCAGTTGGAGCCGATGGGACCAAACGGCGAAATCATTATGGATTATTCGATTTACGATGCGAAAGCTGCCGGCTTTAATAAAGTTGTATTTATTTTGAGAAAAGATATTGAAGCGGATTTCCGTGAGATTATCGGACAGAGAATTGAAAAAGTTATTGATGTGGCCTATGTTTTCCAGTCTTTAGACGATTTGCCGGCCGGATTTACGGCGCCGGCCGACCGTAAAAAGCCGTGGGGAACAGGACAGGCCGTGCTTTGCTGTAAAGGCGTTGTGAATGAGCCGTTTGCCGTAATTAATGCGGACGATTATTATGGAAAAGAAGCTTTTAAGAAGGTGCATGATTATCTGGTGGGCGAAGGCACTACCGATAAGGAATACGATATGTGTATGGCCGGATTTATCCTGAAAAATACACTGAGCGATAATGGCGCGGTCACCCGCGGCGTTTGCGTTGTGGATGAAAACGATTATCTGACAGAGGTTGTGGAGACCGGCGGAATTATGATGACACCGGAAGGAACCATTGCCCATGAGGATAATGGGTCGGATATGGTGATTACACCGGACCAGCATGTGTCTATGAATATGTGGGGCTTTACGCCAAACTTCCTGAATGAACTGGAAACCGGTTTTTCGGCCTTCCTTTCGGAAATTCCGGAGGGTGAGGTTAAGCGTGAATATCTGCTGCCGACAATTGTAGATAAGTTAATTAAAAGCGGAAAGGCCTCCGTTAAAGTTCTGGAAACCCAGGATAAATGGTTTGGCGTGACCTATAAAGAGGATAAGGACAGCGTTGTTTCCGCATTTAAAAAGTTGATTGCCGACGGCGTGTATCCGGCGAATCTTTGGGGCTAAGAGGAGTAAGAAATGAATCCATCAGCAATTATGAAGATAGTAAATGCAAAAAATAAATTTGCATCAAATCATCCGAAATTTACTGCTTTTTTAAGCAGGGTGTATTCAAGGGGGATTGAGGCGGGAACAGTCATTGAGATTACGGTGACGAAACCTGGTGAAGAACCTATTACATCCAATATTCGGGTTCAGGAGTCGGATTTGGAATTGCTCCGGAGTCTGCAGGATTTAGCGAACTGAGAAAATTTATTCTACGATGTGTATTTAAAGCCGCAGCAGACAGGTTGTCTGAGAGAAACCTGTCTGCTGCGGCTTTCTTTTAGATTAAAGTAACTTTGATTTTCAATATCTAGGCTTCCAGATGCTTTTTGGCATCCCTGTACACCTCTTTCCAATCAATTAAATGGAACCAGTTGGTGACGTAATCCTTTCTCAAATTTTTGTATTTCAGATAATAAGCGTGTTCCCATACATCCACGTTGAGAATCGGAATATAGCCATTGGAAATCGGATTATTCTGGTTTGGCGTTTTCACGATTTCCAGCTTCTTATCCGGGTTGATGGTAAGCCAGGCGTAGCCGGAGCCAAACTGTCCCATAGCATTTTCACTCATAATTTCCACAAACTTTTCATAAGAACCAAAGGCTTCGATGAGATAGGGCTCCATTGGATTTTCATTGACCGGCGGGTGAAGCAGACGGAAAAACATCTGATGATTATAGACGCCGCCCGCATTGTTCATGACCGACTGACGGATATCCTCCGGCAGCTCATCCAGATTTGTGAGCAGCTCCTCCAGCGTCCAATTCTGGTACTGGGGATAATCTTTTAAAATATTGTTCAGATTATCGACATAAGCTTTTAAATGTTTGTCATGATGGTAATGGAGTGTCTCTGCATCCATATAAGGCTCAAGAGCATCGTAATCATAAGGCAGAGGCATCACGTCAAAGGGATATGTTTGTTTCATCGTCAAATCCTCCTGTTTTATAATCTTTCGTTAGTATATGCTTCCGCATGAAAAATATACCTGTAAAAACCTGTCGTTTCTTGAGCCTGAAAATTTATAAATCCATACTTCCGGAACGAAAACCTTCCAAATCCAATGTGATATAAATAAATCCCAAATCTTTCATGGCCTTTGTGATGGCTTCATGCTGCTCCATGAAGCGGTTAAAATCGCCTTTGTCAATTTCGATTCGCAAAATTGGTTGATGAAAACGGAGCCGTACGTTGTAAAAGCCCAGGCCACGGAGCCAGGATTCCCCCCGATGGATTTTGTCGAGCAACGCATAGTCAAAAGGCGTATCGTAGGGAAGCCGGGTGGCCATGCAGGGTGTTGAAGGCTTGCTGGCTGTGGAAAGCCCGGCCTCGGCCGCCAGGCGGCGGACGTCGGCCTTTGTCAGTCCGCAGTCGATGAGCGGACTGTGGACGCCGGCTTCGCGGACCGCTTGAAGGCCGGGACGATAGACCTTCGTATCATCCACATTTGAGCCTTCGCAGAAAAATGTGTATCCGGCATCTTTTCCGGTCTGAATCAGAGAACGGAAAAGAAGAGATTTACATAGGTAGCAACGGTTTTTCGGATTGGACAGGATACGGCTGTCGGAAAACTCGTCTATGGCAATGACCTGGTGTCTGGCGCCGAGGCTTCGGGCGAGAGCTTCGGCCTCGGCGGTGTCACCGTGGGGGTGGAGCCGGGTCTCAAAGGTCACGGCCAGTACGGGGTTGACGGAGCCGGATTCTTTGACGGCCCGGCAGGCAGCAGCCAGAAGCAGGCTGCTGTCCACACCGCCGGAAAAGGCCATACAGATGCCTTCCTTCGTATGGGGAATGAAATAATCGATTAAATTTTTCATTTCTTTTCTCCTTCAGGGAGGGCTTTTTTACAATCAATGGCTTTACGGTCGGCCATGGCCGCAGAATAGCCGCCGTAAAGGTCATATGCGATGGCCTTAATCATTGCATAAACTTCAGGAAAACTGAGATGATTTTTCTCAGAAATATCCGCCACATCATCATTTTCAGGGTATGCATAGATGTGACCCTTCCAGGTGGTGTACTTAACATGGGCTTTACCCCAAGGCGTATCGACGGCACGAATTTCCCTCGGGAGAATCGTCCGCTCTACCGGATATTTACGCAGGCCGATGGTTGTGGTATGTGTAAAAATAATATCTTCCATCTTTGGCACGAGTGACTCACGGCAGAGTACGGTCAACATCGTCGCCGGACGGTTTTTCTTCATATATATTGGTGTTGTGTAGCAGTCCTGTGCGCCGGCTTCAAATAGCTGGTTAAAGGCAAAGGCAATGGCTTCACCGCTGCAGTCATCCAGATTGGTCTCTATTTTCCAGATAGGTTCCAGGTCAACTTCCCGTTTTGGGAAATCAATTTCCCGTTCCTTTGGTTTTACCGTGGCCGGACGTTTTTCCGTATTCAGAGCAATTTCAAAGCTTTTTGGGCCGGAAGAGGTTTCTGCGGTTTCATTTGAAGTATCGGAGGAGGTTTCGGATGGCTTTTCATCGGAATCCTCAATCAGCATGGCGCGCAGGATGCTTGCCTTTTCGTATTCACGTTTTCCGGCGCCGATACCGGTTTTTAATACACGAAAATGCTCCGGCAGCCGATGTCCCGTTCGCAGAGCGGCGGCAATGGCAGCGCCGGTCGGCGTGACAAATTCTCCCTGAATATTCATCATGTGCATCGGAAGCTGATAGGCGGAGATAATATTGGCAACGGCCGGTACCGGAATCGGAAGAATACCGTGCTGGCAGCGGACGGTTCCCTGACCCTCATACAATTCAGAAACGATGACGTTTTGAATATCCAGAGCATCTATGCAGACGGCCAGAGCCACAACATCAACAATAGAGTCGATGGCGCCTACTTCATGAAAATGAACTTCATTCAGCGGTTTATTGTGAGCCTTGGCTTCCGCCTCTGCAATAATCTGAAAAATTTTCAAAGCAATAACCTTAGCCCGCCGGCGGATGCCGCTGCTGTTGATGATTGCCTGAATACTTTCGAGATTCCGGTGTTCATGGTGATGCTCATGTTCATGGGAATGTTCGTGTTCATGGTGGTGTTCGTGTTCATGGGAATGTTCATGTTCATGATGGTGTTCGTGTTCATGGCGGTGTCCGGTTCCATGGAGGTATTCCATATCATGGTCATGGTTTTCGTGGGCCTTGTCCAGAATGACATCAAAATCACAGGCATCAATGCCGGATTTGTTGACCCGGGATATTTTCACCTGATATCCGTCAAGATTCAGGCTGTCTAAAGCGTTTAAAAGGTAGGAAGGCTCGACTCCGAGGTCAATCAGAGAAGCCACGGCCATGTCGCCGCTGATGCCGGAGTAACATTCCAGATATAAAGTTTTGTTGCGCATAATAATAACCCCCTTGCTGCAAATATACGCTAAATATACCACAAAAACAGACGAAGAGCAACTTACCAGCCATCCCGGTTGGCTGCCAAAAATACGTATGCACAGGGTCGGCGGGCGGAATATGAGGTGCGGAGAAAAATTTGACAGTGAGGCATATATCAGGGTAGAATAACCCTGTAGATAAATGAATGATTGAGGAAATGTCCCGTGGCCGGGAACAGAAAAAGGGAGTAGAAACGGATGGAAAATAAAACAGAATATTCATTTGAGGACTTTGAGCAGATAATTGCGCGTTTGAGAGCCAAGGACGGCTGTCCGTGGGACCAGGTTCAGACCCATGAAAGTCTCAGGGACGGTATGCTTGAGGAAGCCTATGAAGTGGCGGAGGGTATTGATACGTATCAGGCGACAGGCGATGACCGTAACCTTTGCGAAGAGTTAGGCGATGTGCTGATGCAGGTGGTCATGCATGCACGGATTGCCGAAGAAGAAGGAAGATTTACGATGAAGGACGTTATTCGTGGGATTTCCGAGAAGATGATTCGGCGTCATCCCCATGTTTTTGGTACGGCGAAAGCGGATACACCGGAGGAGGTTCTGGAAAACTGGGAAGAGATTAAGCAGCAGGAAAAGCATGAGGAGACCATTACCCAGGGGATGAAACGGGTGGCGAAGGCGCTGCCGGCCAATATCCGCGCTGCCAAGGTCCAGAAAAAGGCCGCCAAGGTTGGGTTTGATTTTGAAGATTATCGGCAGACGGCCCGGAAAGTGGAGGAAGAACTTCAGGAGGTTCTGGAAGCTGCCGAAAAAGGCCCTTCAAAAGCCGTTTTCGAGGAATTCGGGGACTTAATGTTTTCGGCGGTGAATTTGTCCCGCTTTTTGGACGTAAATGCCGAAAATGCCTTGACAAATGCAACGGAAAAGTTTATAAATAGATTTGAGTATATTGAGGGAACTGCCCAAAAACGGGGGTTGGACCTCAAACATATGACCATCGGAGAGATGGATGAATTATGGAGTGAAATTAAACATTTGGAAGATGTTGATGTTTAAGGAAAAGGAAATTCAAGGAGGAGTATTAGAATGAACAAAACAGAATTGATTGCAGCTATGGCAGAACAGGCAGAATTATCCAAGAAAGACGCAGAAAAAGCTTTAAAGGCTTTTGTAGATATTGTAGGCGAAGAACTGAAAAAAGGTGAAAAGGTTCAGATGGTTGGTTTCGGAACTTTTGAAATCAGCGAAAGACCGGCCAGAGAAGGAAGAAATCCTCAGACAGGTGAAACTATGAAGATTGAAGCTTCGAAAGCTCCGAAATTCAAAGCCGGCAAAGCCTTAAAAGACCTGGTAAATAATAAATAATCCGATGCGGTTAGATAAATTTTTAAAAGTATCCCGTTTGATTAAGCGCCGGACGGTGGCGAATGAAGCCTGTGATGCGGGGCGCGTATCAGTAAACGGCAAACCGGCCAAGGCCGGGGCGTCCGTAAAAGCCGGAGATATTATTGAAATCGGATTTGGAACCCGGACGGTGAAGGTTGAAGTCCTGAATGTGGCCGAGACGGTGCGCAAGGAAGAAGCTAAGGAACTGTTCAGGTATTTATAAGAATATTAGAGAAAGCCTTTCCATATATATAGATTAACTTAAAGTAATCTGAGTGTATGGGGAGGTTTTTTTATGGATGAGAGAATCGGTGGAAAGAACCATAAGCTGGCTCTGTTTAACCGGAGCAGCGCCCAGATGACGGGGGTACTGGACGTTATATCCTTCGATACCAATGAGATTGTTATGGATACGGAAGATGGGTTGTTGATGATTCGGGGTGAGGAGCTTCATGTAAACCACCTGACGTTGGAAAAGGGCGAGGTAAATATCGACGGTCATGTAGACAGCCTCATTTATTCAAACAATCAGAAGCTTCCTAAAAATCCTGAAAAGGGTTTGGGACGGCTCTTCCGTTAATCGATGAGCGCGGAGGTCCAAAGCCAGTTTTATCTTTTCTTTCTGGCTTGTTTCTGGGGAATCGGCCTGTGTTTCATTTACGATGCTTTAAGGATTTTACGCCGGCTTGTCCGACATTCCATATGGTGGATGAATGTGGAAGATATCTTATACTGGATGGGAATGACGGCCTGGCTATTCTATCTTTTATTCACGTATAACCGGGGAGAAATACGAAGCTTTACCATTGCCGGATTGTTGGTCGGAAGTATATTTTATTTAAAAACCATCAGTCCCGTCTATATAGCAATTATTTGTTGGATATTGAAGCCGTTTTTTCGCCTGTTTTCAAAGATTTTGTCTCTTTTGCGGAAATTCCGGCATAATTCGGAGAATAACCATTGAAAAATTTGGCGGAAACAGGTACAATGTAAATCGATAATAGTTTTTGGTAAAGATTTCAGGTGAAAATATATGGCAAATAAAACAACAAGACGCAGAGTACGGCGGCGTAACCGGAGCGGCATGGCGATAATCGCCTGCGTAGTTCTTATTCTTTGCGTTGTTCTTATGTATAACAGTGTTAAAATGAATGAAAAATTAAATGGATACAGGGCAACCGTAGAAGAACTTCAGGAGCAGATTGAAGAACAGAATGAAGTTAAGGCGGCTTTGGAAAATAAAGAAGCCTATATGAATTCGGATGAGTATTATAAGGAACTGGCCCGGGAGAAACTTGGTCTGGCCGGTTCGGACGATATTGTCTTTAAAAAAGGCGGCGAGTAAGACCGGAGGCGAATGAGACCCCGGACGGATAAAAAGGCGGCGAAGGTCGATGGATTGTGAGCAATTAGCATGTCTCCAAAACATAGGATGTTAATGTCTAAAGGCAGGCACTTGTGGGAGGGATATAAATGAAACGAATCCATATTCGTCAATGGATGGTCATATTATTGAGCGGATTTTTGCAGCAGCCGGTGTCCGGAATGATGAATCCGTTGGGCATCGCCTATTTCGCTGCAGCTTATATGTGGCCGGAGCATCGAAGTCTGCTGCCCGTAATATCTCTGATTGGTATGGCGGCGGGGATTCCGCAGACGATGCTGTTAAAATATTTGGGAATACTTATCGGTATCATGCTCATAACTTATATACTGGAATGGAAAAAGGCTTGGGTCAGCCAGCAGGAAATGCTACTGATGTTAAGTCTTTTAATTTTATCCGCAGATGTGGGATACGGAATGGCCGGAGAAGGGATTTCATGGGCGACGGCGGGGCGGCTGTTTCGATTTGGCGCCATCGAGGCCATATTTGGCGCGGTCGGCTTTGCCCTTTTTTATTCCATTATGAAAGTATTTCTCAAGGAGAGAGAACGGGAAGCGCCGGTTATTGAGAAGGAAAATGAAGAAAATTTTATTCGATGCCGATTGGGAGATATGGCGTCATCTTTTCGGAAGCTCTCGCATATACTGACGAATGAGATTCCTGAAAAGGAAGGTTTATCGGAAGGCGAAGTGGCACAGGCATTTTCAGAGGTGACGGAAAACATGTGTGCCGCCTGCGGCCGCCGGCAGCACTGCTGGGAAAAAGAATATTACGATACGTGCCATTCAGCGTACAACCTGCTTCATATATTTTCGGAAAACGGACAAGTTGACCGGAAACAGGTGCCGCCCAGTTTTCGGCGCCGATGCATAAATATAGATGGTTTCCTGAAAGAAACAAATCGGGTCATGCAGATGGCCAGTATGAATTTGAGATGGCAGAATCGGCTGAATGAAAACCGTCTGGCATTTGCCGGACAGATGGGTGAGATTGCGGAAATTATGGACGACCTTTCATTGGAACTGGCTGAGAGAAAAGAGAGTTCTAAGAAACTTTCGGATGTGCTGATTCACAAGCTGGAAAAAAGGCGTTTGAAAATAAAAAAGATTTCGGTAACCGACGAGGGAAGCCATGGGCGACGGCAAAAAATTTATATGATTGCCAAAATGCGCCGGGGGCGATGCATCACGGTGAAGGAGCTGGCGGAGCTGGTCAGCGGGGCCGCCGGGCAGCGGTTTGTTCCCGAAAAAGACAGCCCGGAGGTTGTGGGAAAGAAATATACGGTTTTTGAATTGGTGGAGGATACGAAGTACCGGTTAATACAGGGGGTGGCCCGACAGCCGAAGGCGGGCGAGCCGGTCAACGGAGACAGCTATGCGTTCATATATTTGGATTCGGGACAGGTTCTTATGTCCCTGTCCGACGGGATGGGCAGCGGCGAAAAGGCAAAAGAGGAAAGCGAGTTGATGATTAATCTCCTGGAACAGATGGTAGATACGGGATTTGCGCGCAGGTCAGCGCTGCGGATGATTAATTCCGTTATGATGTTTCATGGGGACAGGCAGTTGTTTTCTTCAATGGATTTGAGTGTGATTGACCTTTACAGCGGTATTTGTGAATTTATAAAAGTCGGCGCTTCTTCCACGTTTATCAAACGGGGAGAAAAGGTAGAGTGTGTTACCTCCGGTTCCCTGCCGATGGGAGTATTCCCGGAGATGGATTGTGAAGGCTTTTGCAGAAATTTATTCGATGGTGATGTGATTGTTATGGTAACCGACGGCGTGGTCAATCGTTTCAGTCATGGCAATGAAGCGATATGCGATTTGCTTTCGGAGATGGATTTGACGAATCCGAATACGATGGCGTCGGAGATTTTAAATGAGGCCCTGGACAGGCCGGGAGAGGTGCAGCAGGACGACATGACGGTTCTTGTATGCACGGTTTGTAAGAAATCAGCGGCTGTGTTATGATGCGTTTGTCGATTGAGTATAGAAAAGGAGCGTTGGGAATGAATAATCTGGTTCAGAAAGTCAGTGAATATATGCAGGAACAGCACATGGTGGAGGACGGTCAGAAAATTGTTGTCGGTGTTTCCGGCGGTGCGGATTCGATGGGACTGCTGTCCGTGCTGTCCGAGTTGGCCGAATATTTTCATTTTTCCCTGGTGGTGGTTCATGTGAATCATGGAGTTCGCGGACAAGCCGCGGATGGAGACCAGTCCTACGTGGAAAATGTATGCAGAGAGCAGAGTATACCATGTTATAGTTTCCATGTGGATTTGAAACGCTTTGCCCGGAAAGAGGGAATGTCTCAGGAAGAGGCGGGGCGTTTTTACAGATACCAATGCTTCGAGAAGGTCCGTAAGGAGGTTGGCGGTCATCGGATTGCCGTGGCTCACCAGAGGGAGGATGCCTGTGAAACCGTACTGTTTAATTTGTTCCGGGGGACAGGATTGAAGGGATTATCGGGAATCCCGCCGGTGAGGGATGTTATTATCCGGCCGCTTTTATGTGTTGGCAGGGCAGAAATTGAGAAATATCTTCAAGAAAGAGGAATATCATGGCGGACGGACGAAACCAACTTGACGGATGCGTATACAAGGAATAAAATACGAAATCATGTCCTGCCTTACATTGAAGAGAATATAAATCCGGCAGCGGGGCAACATATACAGGAAATGGCAGGGCTTATCAAGGATATATCCGATTATATGGACCGGCAGGGAGAAGCCGCTTTTGACCGGTGTGTGTCGGTGGGGAAAAATCCCATCTGCGCCATACACGGCGAATCCTTTCGGGAACTGGATGTGGTCATACAACGGGAGGTCATACGGCGTGCCATTGGAGTGGCTGCCGGGAAGCTAAAAGATGTGGACCGGGAGCATGTGGAAATGATAAGGGGGCTTTTGGATAAAAATGTCGGCCGCCGCTGTCATCTGCCCTATCAGCTTCAGGCCGTCCGAACTTATGAGGGCATTTCCATAAAAAGGGAAACGGCCGGAGAAGAAAGAATATCTCCGGGAATCTGTATCGACGTGAGGGCTCCGGGAAATTACACGATTCCGGGGCCGGGAGTTATCGTTGAATTATCCGTAAAAGAGTCCTTTAAAAATGAAGAAATTCCCATAAATCGGTATACGAAATGGTTTGATTATGATAAAATAAAGGATGGTCTGGCGGTGCGGACCAGAGAAAATGGAGATTTTATCACGCTGGATGGCCAGGGTCACCGGAAGCTTTTGAAGCGGTGGATGATTGATGCGAAGATACCCCGTGAAGAGCGGGAAAAGATACTTTTATTGGCTGACGGCAGCCATATTCTTTGGATTATGGGACATCGAATCAGTGATAACTATAAAGTGACGGACGCCACAAAAAGGGTGTTGGTCGCAGAGATAAAAGGAGAAAAAAGTAATGGAGGACAAAATCAAAGTCTTATTGACAGAGAAAGAAGTCGATACCCGGATTCAAGAACTGGGTGAGCAGATTAGTAAGGATTATGCCGGAGAAACCGTACATTTGATTTGCGTACTGAAAGGCGGCGTATTTTTCATGTGCGAACTTGCAAAACGGATTTCCGTACCGGTATCCATGGACTTTCTTTCCGTATCCAGTTATGGCAGCGGAACGGTTTCATCCGGCGCTGTAAAGATTATCAAAGACCTGGACGAGCCATTGGAGGGCAAAAACGTATTAATCGTGGAAGATATTATCGATTCAGGAAATACACTCCACTATCTGGTGGAAATATTATATAAGAGACAGCCGAAAAATATTCGTATCTGTACACTTCTTGACAAACCGGACCGCCGTGTGGCAGATGTCCATGTGGACTATACCGGCTTCGTGATTCCAGACGAATTTGTCGTAGGTTATGGTCTGGACTATAATCAGAAATACCGTAATCTGCCTTTTATCGGTTCTGTCGTATTTGATGAATAGGAGGTTGCCAATTGAATAGAAAAAGAGGATTGGGCATCTGGCCGATTATTCTGGTCATTGTTGTGGCGGCGGTACTGCTCTATGACGGAATGCTTCTGAACCGGGCCGGCAGTTACACCTATCCACAGTTTCTGCAGGATATACAGAACCGGGCAGAATCCATAGAGGAAATTGTCATTATTCCGAACAGCGAAGTACCGACAGGCGCTGTGGAGGTCACATGGAATGATGGGACGGTGCTGCGGTGTTATGTGACGGATATTGACGAAGTAAAGGCGCTGCTTTTAGAGTATGATTTGGATAACTGGTTTGTGACAGATGCACAGAGAGATTCATGGATTGAGAAAAATGGTGTTGCGCTGCTTTTAGGCGTTTTATTCCTGGCATTTTTATTTTCCTTTATCAACAGCCAGCAAGGCGGTTCAAATTCGAAGATGATGAATTTTGGAAAGAGCCGTGCCAAAATGTCGGATGAGACGGCCAAGGAGACGACCTTCAAGAAGGTTGCGGGACTTGAGGAGGAAAAGGAAGAGCTTCAGGAGGTTGTGGATTTCCTCAGAAATCCAAAGAGATATACGGAGCTTGGCGCCCGTATTCCAAAAGGCGTTATCCTTGTAGGACCTCCGGGAACAGGAAAAACGCTTCTGGCCAAGGCCGTGGCCGGTGAGGCCGGCGTACCTTTCTTCAGCATTTCCGGTTCGGACTTCGTGGAAATGTTTGTCGGCGTGGGTGCGTCCCGTGTCCGTGATTTGTTTGAGGATGCGAAAAAGCATGCGCCGTGTATTGTATTTATTGATGAGATTGATGCGGTAGCCCGCCGTCGTGGCACGGGCATGGGCGGCGGTCATGACGAGAGAGAGCAGACCCTGAACCAGCTTCTTGTGGAGATGGATGGCTTTGGCGTCAACCAGGGAATTATCGTTATGGCGGCGACAAACCGTGTGGATATTCTGGACCCGGCCATTCTGCGTCCGGGACGCTTTGACAGAAAAGTCGGCATTGGACGGCCGGATGTAAAAGGCCGCCGGGAGATTTTGGACGTTCATACAAAGGGCAAACCATTGGGCGATGACGTGGATTTGAATCAGATTGCCCAGACGACGGCCGGATTTACAGGGGCCGATTTGGAAAACCTGATGAATGAAGCGGCCATCATGGCTGCAAAGAAGCGGAGAGCTTACATTGTCCAGGCGGATATCCAGCAGGCCTTTGTGAAAGTTGGTATTGGCGCGGAGAAGAAGAGCCGTGTGATTTCGGATAAAGAAAAGCGAATTACAGCCTACCATGAAGCCGGACACGCCATTTTATTCCATGTGCTTCCGGATGTCGGACCTGTATATTCGGTGTCTATTATACCGACGGGTATTGGCGCTGCGGGCTATACGATGCCTTTGCCTGAAAAGGATGAGATGTTCTACACAAAAAGCCGCATGACTCAGGATATCATTGTTGCCCTTGGCGGACGCGTGGCCGAGGAACTGATTTTTAATGATATTACGACGGGAGCGGCGCAGGATATTAAGTCGGCGACACGGACGGCCAGAGCCATGGTTACGCAGTATGGTATGTCGGATGCCGTGGGTCTGATTAATTACGGCGGCGACGATGACGAAGTATTTATCGGCCGGGATTTGGCGCATACCAAGGCGTATGGCGAGAACATCGCTACGGTCATTGACCAGGAGGTCAAACGTATTGTGGATGAATGTCACGAGCAGGCCCGGAAGATTATTCGGGAGAACAGAGATGTTCTTGAAAAATGCGCCCAGCTGCTGCTTGAAAAAGAAAAGATAGGCAGAGAAGAATTTGAGGCGCTTTTCGATAGAGACGATGCAGTTTCTGAAAAATAAATGACAGTAAAAGGCGAATTATACAAAATAATTCGTCTTTTTGCGTTTGTGGTGAATAAAATGACGAAAACCCTATAAATACTCTTACATATTGCATAAAAACACATTTAAAAAAAATTCATGTTTGTTCACATTTATTTTGCGCATGACGCTATAATAAACATCGTAAACCCCCCCAATACATTATATAGTTTTTTGTTACACCCCATAAGAAACAAAAAATACCTTCTCCGAAAAAGGACAGCAGAACGAAACGGCTGTCCTTTTTTCATGCCATTGAATGAGATGACTTGACGGGATTTTGACTTGCGTTTATTATATATTATGTGAAAACATAAACGAATGGAGAAAAGGCGCCATGGATTTTATTATGAAACAAGAAACATGCAGTCAGGCTGAAAAGAGATATTTTTATTTGAAGAACGTAAAACCGGTTATTTTAAAAGACGCCTTATTTGCTGATGGGACTGCCGAGTATATCCAGATGTTCGAAAAGAAAGTACGCCTGCGTTTTCGAACAGGGAAGAATAATGTAAGCAAAGTCTATCTTTGGGTCGGAACGGAGCGCGTGCCGATGACCCGGGTGGAATCGTCGGGGCTTTTTGATTACTACCAGGCGGAAGTGACTTATTCAGAGGAAGGGTTTAAGTATTATTTTGAGGTGACGTCGGGAAAGCTTTCTCTGTACTACAACAAGCGGGGCGTTCACTGTGAACATCAGGATTATTATGATTTCAAATTTGTTCCTGGATTCCATACCCCGGATTGGGCCAAAGGGGCAGTATTTTACCAGATTTTTGTAGACCGTTTTTATAACGGTGATTCCTCGAATGATGTGGAGGACAGAGAGTATATTTACATTCAGGAATATACGAAGAAGGTCGAAGATTGGAACAGTTGGCCGGAAGCCTATGATGTTTGCCGGTTTTACGGCGGAGATTTGCAGGGCGTGATGGATAAACTGGATTACCTCCAGAGTCTCGGTGTGGATGTTATTTATCTGAATCCGATTTTTGTGTCGCCGTCAAATCATAAATATGATATTCAGGATTACGATTATGTAGACCCGCATTATGGAAAAATTGTGTATGAGGCCGGAGCCTGTCTCAATGAAGGAGAGACTTCCAACGAGTGTGCTTCGAAATATATTTCCCGGGTGACGGATAAGGCAAATCTGGAGGCGAGTAATGAACTGTTTGCCCAACTGACCAAAGAGATTCACCGGCGGGGCATGCGTATTATTTTGGATGGCGTGTTTAATCACTGCGGTTCATTTAATAAGTGGATGGACAGAGAACGTATTTATGACAAAAATCCGGAATATGATAAAGGCGCTTATGTCAGCGGAGACAGCCCATACCGGAATTTCTTTTCATTTCACAGTGAAAACTGGCCGAATAATGGCGATTATGACGGCTGGTGGGGGCATGATACCCTTCCGAAATTAAATTACGAAGGCTCCAGGGAGCTTTACGAATACATTCTCGGTATTGCCAGAAAGTGGTTGTCGCCGCCTTACAATATCGATGGATGGCGGTTGGATGTGGCGGCGGACCTGGGTTTGTCGCCGGAGTTTAATCATCAGTTCTGGAAGGATTTCCGAAAAGCGGTGAAGGAGGTTAATCCGGAGGCATTGATTCTGGCCGAACACTATGGGGACCCGGCGGCCTGGCTGCAGGGCGATGAGTGGGATACGGTGATGAACTATGATGCTTTTATGGAGCCGGTAACCTGGATGCTTACGGGCATGGAGAAGCACAGTGACGATTATCGCTCCGATTTATATGGCAATGCGGATGCCTTCCGTGATGCCATGATTTATCATATGACGGCTTTCCAGAGTGAATCCCTTTATGTGGCCATGAATGAGCTTTCCAATCATGACCATTCCCGGTTTCTGACCCGGACCAATCATCGGGTTGGGCGGATTGGCACTGTGGGAGCGGAAGCGGCCAGTGAAAATCTGAATTATGGTATTTTCCGGGAAGCCGTACTGCTCCAGATGACATGGCCGGGGGCGCCGACGGTCTATTATGGTGATGAAGCGGGCGTCTGTGGCTGGACGGACCCGGACAATCGCCGAACCTATCCGTGGGGTTCGGAGAACAAAGCGTTAGTGGATTTCCATCGGGATATTATCCGTATTCATAAAGAAAATGAGATTTTAAAGACAGGGTCTTACTATTATCTGGCCGGAGGGTACCAATGGCTGTCTTTTGGAAGGTTCAGCCGGAATGAGCAGATGGTGACCATTTTAAATAATGACGACCAGAACAAGGAGGTCTGCGTTCCTGTATGGCTGCTTGGTGTGGGCGGCGATGATGAAATGGTGACCGTGATGCGGACGAATGAATCCGGTTATTATACAAATGCTATGAGCTATTCGATTGAACATGGCTATATCCGGATTTCGATGGAAAGATACAGCGGACTGCTTTTGAAAGCAAAAAAGAAGGCCAGACGTTAAAAAAATACTTGCATTTTGGCAAGACATATGCTAAATTAATATACTGTCAGGACAATTGTGGATGGATTCCCGAGTGGCCAAAGGGGGCAGACTGT
>CABUAW010000045.1 GCA_902489645.1 uncultured Lachnospiraceae bacterium
CATTTCCCGGCCAGGAATATTTTAAAAGGCATCGGGTGGCGTTTTTTGAAAAAAGTACGTTGGTTTTAAACTTGTGGTTGAGTTTTTGAAGGCACATATTGGCATAAAGCATAATGTCCGCAGGATGTTCCCGAAGCGGAATGGTGTCGATGGTGACCACCGCCAACCGGTAATATAAGTCGGCCCGGAAGGTGCCTTCCTCCATCATCTGCTGAAGATTTTTACGGGTGGCGGCGATAATACGGACGTCCACGGGAATGGGTTTTGTGCCGCCGATTTTTTCAATTTCGTGTTCCTGCAGAACCCTCAGCAGCTTCACCTGGAGAGGCAGCGGCAGGTCGCCAATCTCGTCCAGAAATAAGGTACCGTGGTTAGCCAGTTGGAATTTGCCGATTTTACCGCCTTTTCGCGCGCTTGTAAAAGCCCCTTCCTCGTAGCCGAACATTTCAGATTCCATCAGCTCCATAGGAATGGCGCCGCAGTTAACGCAGACCATCGGCTCATTGGCCCGTTCACTTTCGATATGGATGGATTTGGCGATTAATTCTTTGCCCGTTCCCGTTTCACCGGTAATCAGTACGGAGAAATCGGTTCTGGCCACTTTCAGGCCCATTTTACGCAGTGCGTTGATTTGGGGGTCGTTGCCAAGATATTTATCGAAACCGCTCGTATGGAGCATTTGATTTTGATATTCGGATTTGTAGTAGGCATGCTCGGCTTTCAGTACCTCGTGGGCGATATCCAGAGAGCGTTCCTTGAATTTCATCTGGGCCATGGCTCCGATGAGCTGTCCGTTTTCATCAAATATGCAGAAGCGGTTGGCGATAGCGTATGTATGGCGGGAACCCTTTGTTTCACTGGCAATGTAAGGGTGCATATAGATGCGCCCCTCATCGTCGCCCCGCTGGCGGCGGTTCATAACATCATACATGGATGTGGTGGAGATAATCTGTTCAATGGGATGTCCGAGAATATTTTCTTTTTTGCGTCCTAAAAAATCGCAGTATTTATCATTGATATCCGTAATGACGCCGTGGGAATCAATGACGATAAAACCGTCCTCTGTTTTATCCATTAGTTCTTCAAAAATGAGCTTATATCTGTGTTCTTCCGACATAGGCTTTTCCTCCTGACCCAATCTGTTGTTTTTATCATATCATAATTTGGAAAAAATGACACGACTGCGGAAGAAATGACACAAAAAATAGAAATATAATTCCCAAATTATGGAATTGATGCTGCCAGAGAAATTATTTTGTTCCGTATTTTCGGATATTCTTAAAAATAAAAGAAAAAGTTGGTACGAAAAATGCTGTTATATAATTAACAAAATCAAAGAAAGGACGATACGACTATGTCAAAAGTGAATTTGGAAGAATTGTTAGTTGGAAAGAAAATGGAGCCGCGTTATCTGGAATACAACTGGAGAGACGTGGCCCTCTATGCGCTGGCCGTCGGCGCCCACAGAGAGGATTTGCAGTACACCTATGAAAAATATCTGAAAGCAATTCCGACCTACGGTACAATTCCGTACTGGGGCACAGTGAACGTAAAACCCTATCAGTGGATGCCGCTGCCGGCCTCTATGCTGGCGGATGAAATCATCAAACCGACGGTAGCCTTCCTGAATATGGACCATGAGATTATCTGGCACCGGCCAATTGACCCGATTAAAGGAACGTTCCAGTGGCAGGACCAGATTACGGATGTCTATGACAGAGGCGAGGGCAAAGGCGCTGTTGTAAAAACGAAAGTTGATGTCCGTGATGAAGCCGGAAATCTCGTATGTACGAACTACTCGACGACATTTTTCCATGAAGCCGGCGGCTTCGGCGGAAAACCAATGCCGAAAAATCCGGTGGTGATTCCGGACAGAGCGCCGGATGCGGTTGTGGCGGATTATATTTCCCCTGTTCAGAACCTGCTTTATCGTCTGACAGGCGACACAAACCTGATTCATGTGGACCCGGAATATGCGAAGGCGCATAAATTTGACCAGCCGATTATTCAGGGACTCTGCTCCTTTGGATTTTCGTGCCGTATGGCTATCGATGCGTTGATTCCGGGCGAGCCGGAGCGCGTGACGCGGATGGCGGCCCAGATGCGGAATGTATTGCTCCCGGATACGCCGGTGGCGCTGCATATCTGGAAAGAAGAAGAGGGCAGGGCCCTGTTCCGGTTTGTGGATACCAAAAATAACCGCCCGGTTCTTGACCGCGGTGTGTTTGAGTGGAAATAAACCTTTAAATACTTTGTGAAATTTCGAGATGGCAGGTGGTGTGAAATGGAACGTCCGAAGCTTGAACTTTATATTCATATACCCTTTTGTGTAAAAAAATGTAATTATTGCGACTTCCTGTCTTTCGGAACGGAGGATGAACGGCTGTTAAAAACGTTATGCTGTCCGACAAGGCAGCTCCCCGTGCCGGAAATATATGTGGACAGATTGTGCCGGGAAATCCGATGGTACGGACAAAAAAAAGAATTTCGTCGTCGGCCTGTCATCTCCGTATTCTTTGGCGGAGGCACACCGAGCCTTATGTCTGAAAGCCAGATTTTCCGCGTCATGGCAGAGCTTCGGGAAAATTTTTGGATTCGCCGTAACGCGGAGATTACGATGGAGGCGAATCCGGGGACGCTGACGCCGGCCAAATTAAAACAAATGCGTTTTTGTGGTATTAACCGTCTGAGCCTTGGGTTACAGTCCGCATCGGATGCGGAATTGAAGATTCTGGGAAGGATTCATAGCTACGGCGCCTTTTTGCAGAGCTTTAAATGGGCCAGGGAGGCCGGATTTAAAAATATCAATGTGGATTTGATTGCGGCCGTACCTGAGCAGACGACGGATTCCTACCGGAAAAGTCTGGAACAGGCCGCGTCGTTGGAGCCGGAACATATCTCCGCCTATAGTCTGATTATTGAACCGGGTACGCCATTTGAAATAATGGAGCAGAAGGGACAATTAAAGCTGCCGGACGAAGAGGAAGAGCGGGCGATGTACCATCTGACAGAACAGTATTTGTCCGGCGCAGGATATGGGCGGTACGAGATATCCAATTATGCCCGTCCGGGATTTGAGTGTCTGCATAATACCGGCTACTGGCGGGGCATCGATTATCTGGGCCTGGGGCTGGGCGCTTCCAGTCTTATTGATGGCGGCCGTTTTTCAAATACGGCGGATATAAATGATTATTTGGCTTTGGAGACGGGAGCGGACGGCTGGTATTCGGAAACAGAGCGGTTAAGCCGGGAAGCCCGGATGGAGGAATTTATGTTTTTAGGGCTTCGGATGACCCGGGGGATTTCAGAAAAAGCGTTTTATCGCCAATTTGGAAAAAAGCTTATGGCAGTCTATGGTCCGGTGATTCAAAAAAATGAAACCCTTGGTCTTTTGACCCGGAAAAACGGACGTGTCCGGCTTACAGAACTGGGGATGGACTTGGCAAATACGGTGATGTGCGACTTTATTTTATAAAAAGTATGCAATTTCCAGCAAAAAAGCATTGACGGAATAAATTACAAACAATATAATAATTTTAGACTATTATTTGGTAAATTTTCATAATTTAAGTAAGTAAAGTATTAAAAACTTAAAACTTTAAGATTTTGCAGAAAACTAAAATTAGCTAAATATTGCCAAGAGAAATTAGTCAAAACCTACAAAAAGGAGAGGAATTTATGAAGAAAAGACTTTTTAGCCTGTTTCTCGTATCTGCTATGGTATTAGGCAGTTTGACAGCCTGTGGCGGAAGTAAGGAAGAAACAACGGCTGGAGAAACGACAGCAACCGAAACAACGGCAGCTGCTGACACCGAGGGAACGGATGCGGCATCCGGAGAGAAGATTCTCCGTGTGGCTACGGAAGACCCGCAGGTTCCATTGGATATGCAGCTCAACACCTACAGTTTAATTATGAAGATTACGGATAATGTGACGGAGTCTCTTTTGACAACCAACAATGACGGACAGTTGGAGCCGACACTTCTGGAAGAAATGCCGGTATTGTCTGAGGACAAAATGACCTATACATTTACATTAAAAGAGGGCGTTACATTCCACAATGGCGCTCCTTTGACCAGTGCCGATGTTAAGTATTCTCTGGAAAGACTTGTCAAAAAACTGAAAATGGGCAGCTTATTGGAAAAGGTTGAGGGTTATGAGGCAATGTTCAATGAAGAAGCCGACGAACTCAGCGGTATTGTAGTTATCGACGATACGCATTTTGAAATCCATATGTCCGAAGTTTATACACCATTGTTATCCGCACTTTCCACACCATACTGCGCGATTTATCCTGCAGAAGCCTGTGAAGCAGCCGGTGATAACTGGGGTACGACAGAACTTTACGGAACAGGTCCTTTCAAATTAGTAAGCTATCAGACAGGTGTCGGCGTTGAACTCGTTAAAAACGAAGATTATCATGGCGGCGAAGTAAAACTTGATGGTGTTAAATACACATTTATCGATGATGCAAACACTGGCGTTCTTGAATACCAGAAAGGCAATATCGATGTTGTATATCTGGATTCCGCTTTGTACCCAACCTATGCAAACGGCGAACTGGCAGACGAAATGTACAGCTTTAATCCGGTCGGCGGATATTATCTGTCCTTCAATGTAAATGAAATTCCGGAAGTTGAAGTCCGTGAAGCTTTTACATATGCAATTGACCGTACAGCCCTTTGCGAAAGCGTATTATTCGGAACAGCAACTCCAAACTCCAACTTCCTCCAGGAAGGCCTGATTGGTGCAAGAGATGATATGGAACAGTTCGAATATAATCCGGAAAAAGCGAAAGAGCTTCTGGCCGAAGCAGGATATGCAGACGGTTATGATTTAAGAATCACAGTAAATACAAAATACCCTACAAGCGTTACAATCGCAACAGCAGTTCAGGCTCAGATGAAAGAAGCAGGTATCAACGTTGAAGTTGAACAGGTGGATAGTGCAGCATGGACGGATATGAAGGCTAACGGCGGCGTTATGTGCGGTATCGGTAACTGGTATGTTGACTATAATGACCCTGACAGTATGTTATATCCTTTAAGTGACGGACGTGTAGATTTGAATTCTATTTTCTGGCATAATGATGAATTCAAACAGTTGATGATTGACGGTGTTCAGACAGATGACGATGCTGAAAGACAGGAAATCTACGCACGTGCAGATGAAATTCTTACTCACGAAGATTTTGCTGTAGCCATGCTTTACAATGAAACAATGTTCTATTTAAAGAAACCTTATGTAGAAAACTTTGAAGTATCATTCACATATCGCACAATGTTTAAAGATACAGATATTGTACAGTAATTTTTATCGTAAATAATTGGCTGGATATAGCTATGGCGGTGCCAAAGGCGGCAAAACGCTATAGCTATATCTTTATAATAGGTGATTACATTATAGCTCGATGGCGGTCCGGACGGACTGGATTGAATATAATGTCCGGTACTTCCGGAAATGACGGTGAAAATTAAAAAGGAGGGAAATCCTTGTTATCATATATTTTGAAACGATTGGCACAAACCGTCTTTGTTTTGTTTGGTATTACGCTGATTACGTTTATTTTGCTGAATGTTGTTCCGGGCGACCCGGTGGCGATGATGCTTGATAAACGAGCCGATGAAGCAACGATTGAAAAGGTGCGCCATGAGATGGGACTGGATGTCCCATTACCTGAACAGTATGTTAATTTTATAAAAGGTGCAGTCCGTCTGGACTTTGGTAAGTCTTATTTTTCCAAAGAAGTCGTAACAGATGCGATTGTCCGCAGTTTTAAAGTAACCGTTAAACTGGCGGCCATGTCCTTTTTATTTGCCTGTATTATAGGTTTGACATGCGGTATGATAGCCGCGGTGTATAGGGGGAAATGGCTGGACTCGCTCCTCATGACGCTATCCATAGCCGGCGTTTCGGCGCCATCCTTCTGGATAGCGATTATCCTTCAGATTATTATCGGCCTGAAACTGGATTTATTGCCAATTTCCGGTTTTGACGGGCCATTGAATTATATCCTGCCAAGTATTGCTCTTGGAACCCGGTATGCGGGAAGTATCGCCCGTATTACCCGAACCAGTATGTTGGATGTCATTAAACAGGATTACATTCGTACAGCCCGTTCCAAAGGCGTTAAAGAAGTCCTTGTTATTATGAAGCATGCTCTGAAAAATGCCATGATTCCGATTGTCACTTTGGTTGGTACGGAGCTTGGTTATATGCTGACCGGTTCCATGCTGATTGAAAAAGTATTTTCTATTCCGGGAATCGGTAAACTGGCCGTTGATGCCATGAATAACCGGGATTTGCCGCTGCTTCAGGGAACGGTTGTTTACATTGCGCTGGTATTTGTCGTGGTGAATTTACTTGTGGATATTTCCTATGCGTTTATTGACCCGCGCATCCGGTTTGGGAAAGGAGGAGAGTAGTCTATGTTTTTTAAACAGAAAAAATTTGAACAAGCTGTCCTTTCCGGCGAGTATTCGATGGATGACATTGAATATTCCAGTTACTATAAAGATAGTTTTAAACGGCTGAAAAAGAATAAAATGGCGATGTTTTGCGCCGTTGTCGTGGTTCTGCTTATATTGATAGCCATTTTTGCGCCATTGCTGGCTCCTTATGACCCAAATGCGCAGGATTATGCCAATATTTTAAAGGCGCCGTCCAAGGCCCATCTTCTGGGAACCGACGAATATGGCCGTGATATTTTATCGCGTATTATTTATGGGACACGGGTTTCTTTGAGCGTTGGTCTTTTGGCTCAGGTGCTTGCTACGGTAATCGGTGTGACGCTCGGCGCTTTGGCGGCCTATTATGGCGGATGGGTGGATACTCTGATTTCACGTATTATGGAAATTTTTGCTGCATTCCCGGATTTGATTTTTGCCATGGGTATTATGTTCGTTATCGGACCGGGTATTAAAAATATTTTTATTGCCCTTGGCCTTTTGACCTGGGTACGCACGGCCCGTATGGTCCGCGGTCAGATTTTACAGTTAAAAGAGAAGGAATACGTAGAAGCGGCGAAGGCCAGCGGCGCCACCGCCTTCCATACGATTACAAAGCATTTGATTCCGAACTGTATTTCCACAGTTATCGTTCTTGTAACGCTTGGTATTCCGAATGCGATTATGTATGAAGCTTCTCTGAGCTTCCTCGGACTGGGTATCCAGCCGCCGACAGCGAGCTGGGGTTCTATGATTAGCTTTGCCCAGCCATATATCAGTTACCTGCCAACTTACAGTATCTTCCCGGGAATCGCAATCATGATTACGGTTATTGCCTTTAATATTTTTGGTGATGGACTTCGTGATGCCTTAGACCCTAAGATGAAGAATTAAAGGGAGGTCAGGTTATGTCAGAAAATTTACTTGAAGTTAAAAATTTAAAAACCTACTTTTTCACCGACGGCGGTGTTGTAAAATCCGTAGACGATGTTTCTTTTAACGTTAAACCGGGAAAAACGCTGGGCGTTGTTGGAGAGTCCGGCTGTGGAAAGAGTATTACCTCTCTGTCTATTATGCAGTTGGTGGAGACACCTCCGGGCAAGATTGTCAACGGTGAAATCATTTATAATGGCGAAAATCTCCTTGGAAAATCGGCCGATGAAATGCGGAAAATCCGCGGCGGTGAAATTGCCATGATTTTCCAGGAGCCGATGACGTCCCTGAATCCGGTATTTACGGTGGGACAGCAGATTATGGAAGCTTTGATGATTCATACGGATATGGATAAGACCAAAGCAAAGGAACGTGCCATTGAAATGTTAAAATTGGTAAGGATTCCGTTGGCGGAAAAACGTTTTAATGAGTATCCGCATCAGTTATCCGGCGGTATGCGTCAGCGTGTTATGATTGCCATGGCATTATCCTGCAATCCGAAATTGTTGATTTGCGACGAACCGACAACGGCTCTGGACGTTACGATTCAGGCCCAGATTCTGGATTTGATTAATGAACTGAAAGAAAAACTCGGAACTTCGATTATGATGATTACCCACGATTTGGGAGTTATTGCGGAAGTGGCCGACGACGTTATGGTTATGTATGCCGGAAAGATTGTGGAATATGGTACGGCGGACCAGATTTTTGAAACGCCGATGCATCCGTATACCCACGGCCTGATGAACTGTATTCCGAAGCTGAATGACGATGAAGCAACCCGGCTCCACGTGATTCCGGGCATGGTTCCGAGTCCGGACCAGATGCCGAAGGGATGCGCTTTTTGCCCGAGATGTTCGGAAGCAAAGAAAATTTGTGAAGAAAAGATGCCGGAATTGACCGAAGTCAATGGACAAATGGTCCGTTGCTTTAAATATACGAGTGAATGGGAGGGAGCCGAATGACAGAAGAAAGCAAAACTCCGTTATTGGAAGTAAAGGATTTGAAGAAATGGTTTCCTGCCAAAAAATCACCTTTTTCAAGAGAAAAAATATTTATCAAGGCCGTTGACGGCGTGAGTTTCACATTAAATGAAGGAGAAACACTGGGCGTCGTTGGTGAATCCGGCTGCGGCAAGTCGACCATGGGCCGTTCCGTTCTCCGGCTTTTGGAGCCGACGGGGGGACAGGTGATTTACAAAGGGATGGATTATACGGCGTTGAAAGATAAGGAACTGAGGGATTCCCGTAAGGAATTGCAGATTATTTTTCAGGACCCGTATGCTTCGCTGGACCCTCGTATGACGATTGGTGATATTATTGCCGAACCGCTGGATATCCAGTTGAAACTTTCAGCCAATGAGCGGATGGAGAGAGTTCTCGGGCCGGATTGAATACCCGTTTTGTGAACCGGTATCCGCATGAGTTTTCCGGCGGACAGAGACAGCGTATCGGTATCGCCCGGGCGATTGCGTTAAATCCGAAGATTATGGTCTGTGATGAACCCGTATCTGCGCTGGATGTGTCCATTCAGGCCCAGGTTATTAACCTGTTGATGGATTTGCAGAAGGAAATGGGGATGGCTTATATCTTTATTTCCCATGATTTGAGTGTTATTAAGCATATTTCCGACCGGGTTGCCGTGATGTATCTTGGACATCTGGTAGAAATCGCAGATAAAAAAGATATTTACGCGCATCCGATGCATCCTTACACGGTAGCTCTTTTGTCTGCTATTCCGGTACCGGACCGGAAACATAAAAAAGAAAAAATTGTTTTGGAGGGCGATTTGCCGAGTCCGGCGAATCCACCGTCCGGCTGTGTGTTCCATACACGGTGTTATAAAGCGAAGGACATCTGTAAAACAGAGGTTCCTGAGTTAAAAGATTGTGGAAATGGACATTGCTGTGCATGTCATTTCCCTGAATAAAATATTTTCACGGGGGAATTGAAAATGAAAATTACAGGAATTAAGGTAAGACAGGTTGAAGTGCCGTTAATCGAACCGTTTCGGATTTCGCTCGGCATTATTACACATTCGAGAAGTGCTATTGTTTCTGTAGAGACAGACGAGGGTCTTGTAGGCTACGGCGAAGGCGCACCGGCCATATTAATCAGCGGGGAGAGCCTGTCAGGAACAGCGGATGTCATTCATGCCTTTGAAAAGGAATTAATCGGCGTTGACCCGACGGACCTGGAAAAAGTCTACTGGATTATGGACCGTACGGCCGCCCATTCGGGAAGCGCGAAAACAGCGATTGATATCGCATGCTATGACTTACTTGGAAAGAAAGCGGGACTTCCTGTGTATAAGCTGCTCGGCGGTTATCAGAATTATATGGATACGGATATGACTGTCGGTATCGCAGAACCGTCCGTAATGGCGGCAAAGGCGAAAAAGCATGTGGAGGCCGGTTTCGATACGATTAAAACAAAGGTTGGAACAACCTTTGCGGAAGATTTGGCCCGGGTAAAGGCGATTCGCGAGGCTGTCGGCGACGATGTGAAAATTCGTGTGGATGCGAATCAGGCCTGGCAGGCCAAAGAGGCCGTGCGTTTGATAGAACGTCTGAATGAATATGATATTGAGCTGGTAGAACAGCCGGTACCGTATCATGATATCGCCGGCCTTGAGTATGTTACAAAACACTCCATCGTGCCAATTATGTCGGATGAGAGCTGCTTTAATTCGAAAGACGCCCTCCGTCTTGTAGAACGCCGGGCGGTCGACTATTTGAACATTAAGTTGATGAAATGCGGAGGTATCCGCGAAGCATTAAAAATCAATGCCATCTGTGAAGCGGCTGGCATTGAGTGCATGCTTGGATGTATGGCGGAGGAAAGTAATCTGGGCATTACGGCCGCAGCCAGTCTTGGAGCCGCAACGAAAAATATTACCCGTGCGGATTTGGATGCGACCTTCACATTGACAGATTTGCCATTTAAAGGCGGTATGCACGTTGAAAATACAAAGAGTCTTGTATTACCGGAGGAACCGGGATTTGGTTTTATAGGATTTGAAGATTAATGGGGGAATAGACAAGTGTATCAGGATTTATCATTTATGAGAATACCTCTGCCGGAGGATGTATTAAAGCTGAAAAGTTTTGGTGATTTTGAAGGCGCTCAGAAAATGATTCAGCATTTTTTGAGCAAAGATATTCCGCAGTCGCTTCGGAAACGCCTGGAAATTGAAGAGGATATTATCCGGGTGATGGGAAATAATGAATACCCATATAATTATGAAGAAGCATTGAAAATTATGTCCGGTCATTTGAAAGACTTCAAGGAAGAAGAATTGTGCTATCTGAAAGAGATTGGCGCGGCCGACTGGATTTATATTGATGGTACTGTGCATTTTCAGCGTCGTTTTTATGAAAATCTTATTAAGACCCGACCGGATTTGGCGGCGCGGGTAATCGTCCAGGATGTGGATGATGCTCAGGTAAATGAGAAAAAACAGAAACTTTTGGATGACAATGTGAAATATATGAAGGAACATGGCGGACGCAGCGTGCGGACACGGATACGTGCAACAATCAAAGCCAAAAAGGAATTTGAAGAGGTTGGACGTAAAGTGCGCGTACACCTTCCGGTTCCTAAAATTTGTCAGCAGGTTTCCAATATTAAAATTCTTGGCTCTTCGCCGGAGATTACCTATACCGCTCCGGAAAATGCACCTCAGCGGACCGTATATTTTGAGACAGAACTTTCGCCGGGACAGGAATTTATGGTGGAATATATCTATGATTATCATGTAAACTACGTAGAGCTGGACCCGGCGAAGGCTTGGGCTAAACAGCCGGATTTTTGCCTGGAAGAGCAGGCGCCGCATATTATGTTTACTCCTTATCTCAGAGAACTTCGGGATGAGCTGGCCGCAGATGAGACAAATCCGGTCATCCTTGCACGCAGATTCTATGATTTTGTGACAACGAAGGTTATGTATTCCTATATGCGTGAATACTTTACCATCGATTGTATTCCGGAGTATTGTGCTGTGAACCAGAAGGGGGACTGCGGCGTACAGGCGCTGCTGTTCATTACGCTTTGCCGTATGTCGGGTATTCCGGCCCGTTGGCAGTCCGGCCTTTATGCGACCGAGTATTACACCGGCTGCCATGACTGGGCACAGTTTTATGTGGAACCCTATGGCTGGGTATTTGCAGACCCATCCTTTGGCGGCAGCGCCTGGCGTTCCGGACAGACAGAACGTTGGAATTATTATTTCGGCAATCTGGATATTTTCCGTATGCCGGCCAACTCTGAAATTCAGATGGAATTTATGCCGGAGAAAAAGTGGCTTCGCGGCGACCCGATTGATAACCAGCGCGGTGAGTTTGAATACGAAGACCATGGACTTCTCTATTCCCAACTGGAAGTTCATCAGGAACTCATTTCCATGGAAGAAATTTAAACAAAAAGTATATTTTTGGAGCAGCCCTTGGGCTGCTCCTTTTATCATGGGATAGACTTTGCTGATTTAAAAGAATATTTTATGTCAAAAAATGCGAAATGTTTTGAGTGACGAAAAGCATTTCAAATGGCATACTGTATTTGTATGATAAAAGTAGGAAGATACACAAAGCGATTTAATGATATATTGGGAATCAATGTAGAGGAAAAAGATATATTCATGTCGTCGGGATTAGTCACGCACATGATAAAAAGAAATCACCAGAATTGTTTGAAATATGTGAATTGTATTTCGGACATTATTAAAACTCCGGATTTCATCGGGATAAATCCAAATGAAAAGGCACATTTTTCTATTGAGTTAATTAAATGTTATGATGATAATGTGCTTGTAGGTGTTAAACTGGATAGAGATAAAGATTATTTGTATGTGGCTACAATGTATGAAATCAGTGCGTCTAAGATAAGTCGCAGACTACATAGCGGAAGAATAAAAAGAAGTGATAATTGACAATTTAAACTTTATAGCATAAGATTATATTAAGCATACATAATATTAATCATGTAGTTATATGAGGTCGGAAAAGGTTCCCGACGCACTCTGAAAGAGTACCTGAGATGATGGATACACCGCCCATCCATATAACTATTTTAATATTTTTTGGAGCAGCCCAGGGGCTGCTCCTTTTTCCTTTCCGGAAAGATGATTTCGGGAGAAATCGGTTGCGATGAAAGATGGGAACATAGTATAATAAAAGCGTGAATATGAATTTGAATTTGGAAGGGATATACAATATGGGGAAAAAGATATTCATCGGCTGTATTGCCTTTGTGGGAGCGGTTTTTTTGATTTTTGGGATTATCGTTACCGTTTTTGTCGTTTCAGATTTTAAACAGGAAGGTAAATTGGACGCGGAACTGGAAGAGATTTATGAGCTATCGTGGAATCCGGAGAATATGGATTTTGAAGAAGTCAATAAGCGATTGAACCGGGTCGTCACGAAGGATGATTATGCCATTGTTGAAAAGGCTATGAAGGTCTATATTTCAGATATCATAGATAATAATGTAAGAATTGCGGAGCTTTTAAATGATGAAGGAATTCCGAAGGTACTCACTTCGGAAAATTATGAAAATGACGGACCGGATTTTTTTCAGACAAAGAAATACATCGGCCGGATGAGAGCCGGTTTTCAGGAGTGCAAGCAAATCCATAAAGAGCTTGTGACAGAAGATAAGATGATGTCTTACATTGAAAATTATGACCTGGACAGTTATTATGTCGAGTTTTATCAGGGGCGAATGAATCCGGTAAAGGACTGGGATTCGGAAAAAATCATGGAAGAATCTCTGGAGGACATGGTTGATTTGATGGATATTTTTGAGGATGTCATATATTTCCTGTCAGAGAATCAGGGACATTGGGAGATTGAGGACGGATATATATTTTTTGAGAATGATGCATTGGCAAGACGCTATGACGGGCTGCTCTATAAATTGTATGAGGATGGTATAGATGCGGAAGAAATTCCGCTGGAAGATAACGGAACAGGATGGATTCAACTATAGTCGTATTATGAGAGAAAAGAGAGAATGGAATGTCAAAGAATAGAATTTTAATTGTCGAGGATGAAGAAGCGATTGCGAGAATGATTGCGATGAATCTGGAAGTTTCAAATTATGATACACAAATCTATTATAACGGCCGCGAGGCGGAGACGGCCCTGATTCAGAATCATAATTATGACCTGGCGCTTTTAGATGTTATGCTGCCGGGAAAGAATGGCTTTGAACTGCTGGAGGATATGAAAAAATATGGCATACCGGTCATTTTCCTGACAGCCAAAGACGATTTGGGTTCAAAAATCCAGGGATTAAAGGGCGGCGCCGAGGACTATATTGTCAAACCTTTTGAAATTCTGGAATTGCTTGTCCGTATGGAAAAGGTTTTGGAGCGGGCGAATAAATTGAGCCATACAATTAAAATATTAAATATGGAGATTAATTTCGAGGAACATTCGGTGAAGCAGAACGGACAGGAGGTTTTATTAAAACCGAAGGAGTTTGAACTGTTGAGCGTACTGGCAAAAAATAAGAATATTGCCATTTCCAGGGAAAATCTTCTGCGTATGGTCTGGGGGATTGAATATATGGGGGAGACCCGCACGGTGGATGTGCATATCGGACAGCTTCGGAAAAAACTTGGATTGGCGGACCATATTAAGACGATATCAAAAATGGGATATCGTTTAGAGGAATAGGCGGCGGTAAAGAAAAACAGCCGTTTCTGGCCGGAGAATGGCCTGGAGGGATAAGGGTGAAATTAAGGACACGGATTCTGTGGATTAGTTGTGTGGCTCTTTTGGCGGCTTCTTTGCTGGGGGACGTACTGATTTTAAGAATAACGGAAAAAAGTCTCAAAAATGAGGCAATGCTTAGAGCTTATCAGGAATTTTATGAGATGACGAATGCGCTTGAACAGAAATTGAATAATGGTATTGATGCGGATACACAGGCGATTTATCTGGAATATTTTTTTAAAAATCTGTTGGATAGTGATAATCATAAGGATAATTATACCATCTGCTTTTTAGGAAACGAAGGTGAAGAAGGAACCGGCGCCATTCGGACGATTTATAATCATACGGCACTTTCAAGGGCGGAGCTTCGGGGGATGTCCTATATGAATTACAGAAGAAGCGATGCGGTTTATGCGGAGTATTCGTATAAGGGCGCCGATTATGTGATTTTGAATACAACTCTCCGGAGCCAGATTGATATTTACCGGCTTGTGCCAATGGCGGAAGTCCGGGACAATGTACATCGTCTGGCCGGCTATATATTGGCAATCACTTTAGGTATTGCCGGATTGACAATGATTATTTTGTTTTTCATATTAAAACGTGTCCTGCAGCCGCTTCAGGAATTGAATGAAACGACAAAACGGCTGGCCGAAGGCGATTATGACCAGAGGGTTGTTATCCGCAGAAAAGACGAGATTGGCCAGTTGGAAGAAAGTTTTAATAAGATGGCCGAGGCTGTGGAGACGAGTACCCGGAATTTGGAAGAGTCGGAGCGGCGAAAGACCCTGTTTATGGGAAATCTCACCCACGAATTAAAAACGCCGATGACAGCGATTTCCGGTTATGCTCAGACCTTGCTGTCCACGAAAATCAGCCGGGAAAATCAGGAAGCTGCTCTGCTCTATATTTATGAAGAATGCGGGCGTCTGGAACGGCTTTCTCAAAAGATGATGAAGCTTCTGGAGCTGGACCAGGATGAATCACTGGTCTTTACAGAGGTTTCAGTCAGCCGCCTTTTTGAAGCTGCGGAAAAATCCTGTGAAATTATTTTAAAGGATAAACAGATAACTTTGGAGCGTGTGGAACACGGAGAACACTTTTTAATGGATTTGGATTTGATGACCGACGTTTTGATTAATCTTATCGACAACAGCGTGAAAGCCAGCGCATATGGCGGCCGGATTATCCTTCGGGCCTATGATAATTGCATTGAAGTCCAGGACTTTGGACAGGGGATTCCGGCCGAGGAACAGGAAAAAATTATGGAACCTTTTTATATGGTCGATAAATCCAGAAGCCGGAAGAGCGGCGGCGCCGGACTTGGCCTGGCTCTCACGGCTATGATTGCGAAACGGCATAATATTTCTATTTTGGTTGACAGCAAAGTGGGGGAAGGCACCCGGATGATTTTACAATTTGTTTAAAAAATGATGAATACTTGATGTAAGAACCCATGTTAGGATAATATCATGAAATCCTGATATGGGTTCTTTTTAATTCGGTTGAAACGGAAGGGAGAAATAAATATGAAAAAAAGATTATGGTATACACGGATGGGCGTCGGTATGATTATCGCATCGATGCTGCTTTCAGGGTGTCAGAAGAATCCGGATTCATCGATTGTTGTCAATAAAGATATGGATAATCTGATTGAGGAAGCGCAGAAGGATGGGGAAAGTGCCATGGATATAGCGAATATTGCTGATACTTATGAAACCTATCAGTCAGCACTTTCGGATGAATCACTCGGAGTTACGGTGAATGTGGATGCGAAGGTGGATATTCCTGAGGTAAATCAGATGTCTATTTTCCGGGTTCAGCAGCAGAAAATCGGACAGGAGTTTTTAAATAAAGTCATTGAAGAGCTGTCCGGAGGACAGACGCTTTATGATGCCGGTGTGACTTTATCCATGAAAACACGAAAAGATATTGAAGAGGAAATCAGCAGTTTAAAAGCAGAAATAGAGAACTGCAAAGGAGATTATGGGGACGAAGCGGAAATGCCTGAGTATATATATGAGCTGCAGCAGGACCTTGATGCACTTCAGGCGGAATATGAAAACGCACCGGCAGAGATTGTCTGGGATGGAAATGAATCGGACGGACTTTTGCATAGTGCTGCGGAGATGACGCAGAAAGAAGGCGGCGAGGATTTTTATCAGTGGGAATACAGTCTGAATCCAAACGGAGAGGTTTATTACGGCGCTAATAATGGAGAAAACGACGATTACATGTCCGTTTTTGTGCAGAATAATGAGGAAAGAGGAAACTGTCTGCGGTACAGACGGGGAAAGCACGGCTATGATTTTACGGCAATAGCTGTCGTATATTCTACAGAACTGAATAGTATTGGCAGCGACGTTTGGCCAGCGAATGAAGACCGGACACAGGAATATATAGATTATAAGTATGGTGGTGCGGGCGAGCTGGTTAAATTTGACGATGAACCGACGACGATTTCTGAGGAGGAAGCCAGAACAACAGCAGATGTATTTATGGAAAATATGGGATTGGATGATACATATAAGTATTATGAAGGCGGGCTTTATTCAGAAGTACGGGATATACGGACCGGCGCGGACGTGAGGTTCGGTTATCGGGATGTTTACATTTTACGTTACATGCGTTATGTGGACGGTGCTTTTGTGACCTTTGATGCGACAAGTAAACATGAGGAAGGCTGGAACGGCGACGATTATGTGAAAAAAGATTGGCCGGTGGAATGTGTGGAGATTCGTGTGAATGATTCGGGAATTGTGGGATTTGATTATAATGCCCCGCTGGAGGTCACAGAAACTGTTGTGGAAAAGTCAAATCTGAAGAGCTTTGATGAGATTAAAGATACGTTTGAAAAAATGGTGATGATAACCAATGCTAAGACCGATTCGGAGCTGGATTCGGGCGTGACAGTTCAGGTAAATCGGGTAGTTCTCGGTTATGCCAGAATCAGCGAAGCGGACAGCTATGATACGGGGCTTTTGGTGCCGGTCTGGGATTTTGAAGGGAAGGTTACCGATGAGTACGGCACGGAATATGCGGGAAGTGTTATGACGATTAATGCCATCGATGGTTCGATTATTGACAGGTCTCTGGGATATTAATTATGAACAGTTTTGAGACAGATATAGGGCGGGCCGTTTTGTCCCGTGGATTTATCGCAGGAGTTCTGCTGGAAATTTTGATTTTATTTACCGCAGGCTTTGATTCGGATTTATTCCGTATGACAGTTCCTGTCTTATGTACACTGCCCTATTCGACGGCCTGGCTGGCAGATTATCAGACAGGATTTATTAAGTCGTATCTGCCCCGGACCGGAGTGACGTCTTATATTCTTGGAAAAATTTTGTCCTGTGGAATCAGCGGCGGCGGAGTGGAACTTTTGGGAAGCTGGATTTATGTATGTCTGAAAAATGATGAAAACATGCAATGGAGCCCTCTGCTGATTTTTGCATCGGGGATGCTATGGGCGGTTCTGGCGGCCGTGCTGGCCGCTCTGTCCAACAGCCGTTACATAGCCTATGGCGGAGCCTTTGTTCTTTATTATGTATTGGTTATTTTGCATGAACGTTATTTTCAGACATTATATTGCCTCTATCCTTATGAGTGGCTCTCACCGGAGCATACATGGATTTTTGGTGAATGGGGTGTTGTCTTTCTCATTACAGGACTGATACTGGTACTGTTCTGCCTGTATGATGTGATTCTCAGGAGGTGTATCGAAGGTGTATAAAATCCGACAGATTGGATTGGTTGCCGCAGCAAATTTTCGACGGTGGCGAAGAAATCCCCAGATTGCTTTGGCCTTTGGACTGGGTTTTGTCGTATGCTTCCTGCTTTCCGATAAAGTACTCGTATTTGCCAAAGAGCATGATACCATTGTTCAGGTTCTGGAGCCTTTTATATGGACTTTCGGAGATGCCAATTCCATATTGGTCATATCGATGCTGCTTTTGCTTTTATTTGCCGATATGCCAAATCTTGGAAATGAAGTTCCGCTGTTTCTGATTCGGATTAATCGGAGAGTATGGCTTTTGGGGCAGATTTTATATTTGATACTGGCAACGATGGGATTCATGTGTTTTATTCTGCTTTCTACTTGTGTGCTGGCAGGAACGAAGGCCTATACGGCAAATCTCTGGAGCGAAACGGCGGCGATTCTTGGATATTCCAGTATTGGAGAAAAGATTGCAATTCCTGCTTTTGTCAAAGTGCTGGAGCTATCCTTTCCCTATTCCTGCACGCTTCATATTTTTGGACTGATGGCAGGCTATTCCGTTTTGATGGCCAGCCTGATTTTGTATCTGAATCTTTGGAAAGGAAATGGCGGTATGATTGGCGGTATCATTTTCAGTGGATTTGGTTTTTTGATGAATCCGGAGGTTATTGCGAACATACTCCATTTGTCTCAGGAGCGGATGAAAACGGCAAATATTGCCTTTGGATGGATATCTCCTCTGAATCATGCAACTTACTATATGCATAATTTCGGATATGATAATTTGCCGAAGTTATGGGTGTCTTATGGATTCTTTATTGTGGGAAGTCTGTTTTTATTCGGACTTTCTCTTTGGAGAATCAAAAACTATTCCTTTGATTTTACGGGAACACAAAAATAAAAGCAGACACACGGCGCTGCGGTCAAAGAGGTGAATGATGGAGCGACAGACAGGAATTATTGTGGAACATGTCTATAAATCCTTTGGAAAGGAACATGTGTTAAAGGATGTAAATCTGACCATTCCCCCCGGACAGATTTATGGTGTTGTCGGTAATAACGGCAGCGGAAAAACTGTGTTGATGAAATGTATTTGCGGTTTTATGAAACCGGATTCGGGAAATATTTTCGTGAACGGAGAACAGGTAGGAAAGGAATGTGATTTTCCGGACCGGATAGGTGTGATTATTGAAACACCGGGATTCCTTCCGAATTTGAGCGGCTTTCAGAACTTAAAGATACTGGCTTCACTGAAAGGGCGGATTGGCAAAAAAGAAATCACCGAAACGCTGGAGCGGGTCGGTTTGAATCCGGGGATGCGCAAGCCGGTTTCAAAATATTCTCTGGGTATGCGGCAGCGCCTCGGAATCGCACAGGCCATAATGGAAAATCCTAGGGTGCTTATATTGGACGAGCCCTTTAATGGACTGGATAAGGCCGGCGCCGGTCAGATGCGGGAGCTGCTGAAGAGCTTGAGAGCGCAGGGAAAGGCCATACTTCTGGCCAGTCATAATGCACAGGATATCGAAGAATTATGCGACGATGTCCATGAAATGGAGGAAAAATGGAAATGAAAATTCTGAAAAAAATCTTTTTGATATTCTGTGTAGCAGGGATTTTGCTGGAAAATTCGGCAATGGAAGTCCGGGCGGAAACGACAGCAGAGACGACAGCGGAAACGGCGGCAAAGCCGGCCGAAGAAACGACAGGGCAAGCGGCGGAGCCGGAAATAGATTCTGAAAACTATTATGCGGGAATGGAGAAATCCTATGCGAAGGGATATACGCCGAAAATAGAAAATGATACGGTCCACCTTGTGATACCCGTCATATATCAGGGAACCTTAAAAGATGATAAGGTGAAAGCGTCATTAAATCTTGGCAGCGGAGCAAATCTGCCATTTGTTTCCGCAACCTATGAAAAAGAAGTTCTTCTCAGCCGGGAGAAAATAAATGGCGGCGAGGAAACCGCCAATTGTTATCTGGTAACCTTTGATTTGAAACTGAAAAGTGACCGTAAGAACGGAGACTATCCGGTGACTTTGACGATTCAGGCAGAGGATGCGGACGGCCGCCTGGTGAAAAAGGAATTTTCACTGAAAGTGGTGGTGAGTGATGAAAAGCCGCCGGCTACCGAACCAACGACGGAGGAGCCGTCCACAAAGGAGCCGTCTGCCGAACCGACGACAAAAGAACCGTCAACGACAGAAGAACCAGCCACCGAACCGGCGACGGACGAAACAGAGGATGATTTAAAGGAGGCCGTCGATGTTGTCGGTCCGTCCGGCGGCGATGCCGGCGGAGCTTCATCCGGCGGAGGTTCTGGCGGTGCGTCATCGGAGGCGCCGACATTTGCGCCGAAAATCATTGTCCAGTCCTGTAAATCCTCAAAGGATGAGAT
>CABUAW010000046.1 GCA_902489645.1 uncultured Lachnospiraceae bacterium
CCGTCTTTTCCACACGTCCGCCGGGAATCCGGGCCAGGCTCCGATGGAGGTAGCCTTTGACAGCCAAACGTTTTCCGGGCGTGATATCGCTTACCTCCACAGGCGCGTCATAGATTTGATAGGTTCTTGGATAATATTCCAGTAAATCTTCCACTGTGAAAATACCCAGTTTATTTAAATTTTTTTCGTTTTTGTCTCCGACGCCTTTCAGACTTCGGATAGAATCTGTGATTTTCACTGCAGCACCTCAAAAAATTAATTTTTATTTAATCATTTAAAAAGGGGAATACCGCCTTTCGGAAGCATCCCCCTGTTATTATTTTAATTATTCTACGGAAAGCACGTAGTAATAAATCGGCTGACCGCCGTTTTGAACTTCCACATCCACATCCGGATATTTTTCTTCAAGCTGGCCGGCCAATTCCTCCGCATCTTCACCGGAAACATCTTCACCGTAGTAAATGCTGATTAATTCGGAATCTTCATCCACCAAAGCGTCAATCAAGTCCAGCGTCGCCGAATCAATGGACTCCGCCACAGAAAGTATACCCGAATCGCCGATACCCATAATATCGCCTTCGGTAATCGTCTTATCTTCAATCACCGTATCTCTGACGGCATAGGTTACCTGACCGGATTTTACCCGTTCCATCTCCTGAATCATGTGTTCGGCATTGGCCTGGGCGCTTTCCCCGTCGATATAATTGACAACCGCCGTGATTCCCTGAGGTACGGTCTTTGAAGGAATGACAATCAGTGTTTTATCTTCAACCAAAGATTTGGCCTGCTCTGCCGCAAGGATGATATTTTTATTATTTGGCAATACATAAATCGTATCCGCATTGACTTTATCGACGGCGTTCATGATGTCCTCCGTGCTTGGATTCATCGTCTGTCCGCCTTCAATAATATAGTCCACGCCAAGGCCCCTGAAAATTTCATTCATGCCCTCGCCGATGGATACGGCAATAAAGCCGACTTCTTTTCGCGGCCTGGCAGCGGCTTCTTCGGCCGCTTTTTGTTCGGCTGCCTTCCGCTCCGCATCTTTGATGACCTTTTCATTGTGTTCTTCACGCATATTATCAATCTTCATACTGGTCAGAGAGCCATAGGACAAGCCTTTCTGAATCGCCAGACCAGGGTCATTGGTATGTACGTGAACCTTAACGATATCTTCGTCATTGACACATACAATACTGTCGCCGATGGAGGACAGGAATGTTTTAAATTCATGTTCCGTTTCCTGTGTATATGGTTTTTCCAACATAACGATAAATTCGGTACAGTAACCGAACTTGATATCCGCCGTATCAATATCGCTGTCCGGGATGATAACCTTGGCGGCCGGTTTAAAATCTGCGGTCATCTCCACTTCTTTGCCAAGGAAGCCGTCGTAAGCGCCTTTCAGCACCTCCATCAGCCCCTGACCACCGGAATCCACAACACCGGCCTGTTTTAATACGGGAAGCATCTCCGGCGTCTGGCTGAGTACATAATCGCCATATTCCAAAACCCGGGCAATGCCCTCGGTTAAATCGTCCGTCTCCTCAAACACTTCCAGAGCCTTTGTCGACATTCCTTTGGCTACGGTCAGAATCGTTCCCTCTTTTGGCTTCATAACGGCCTTATAGGCAGTTTCAGCCGCACGTTCCAATGCGGAGGCAAGAACCTGTGCATCGATAATTTCCACTTCTTTTATTTCTTTTGAAAAACCTCTGAAAAGCTGGGAAAGGATAACGCCCGAATTACCTCTGGCGCCTCTTAAAGCCCCCTGCGAAATCGCTTTTGCAAGATTTTCCATCGTCGGTGTTTCAATGGCCTGAACCTCTCTGGCCGCCGACATAATCGTCATCGTCATATTTGTTCCCGTATCGCCGTCCGGGACAGGAAATACATTTAATTCATTAATCCATTCTTTTTTTGAATCTAAGCGCTGCGCTCCTGATAAGAACATTTTTTTCAGCATGTTCGCATCAATCGTATTCATAACCACCGTTGGTTCCTCCTTAATGTCAATCAATTACTCGGACGCCTTCGACAAAAATGTCAATCCGGCCAACTTCCATTCCAGTAAACTGCTCTACTTTGTATTTCACATTATTCATTAAGTTATCAGCAACGGTTGCAATACTTACGCCGTAAGCAATAATCACATGGAAACGGATATTAATCTGATTATCATCATCGATGGTCACTTCTACGCCCTTTGTCAGGCTTTCCCGTTTAAGAAGTCTGGTAAGACCATCTTTCATGCTAATCATTCCCATGCCAACGATACCAAAACATTCGATGGCTGTCAAGCCAGCATATCTGGAAATAACATCTAAATCGATGGCAACGGTGCCACCCTCTTTATTTAAGTGCCCTTTCATAACGAGAACCTCCAATTCTATATTCATATTTAATATTATAACCGTTTTCCATAAAAAAGAAAATATTTATTTTGACATTATTTATAAATCTTTACTTGCATTTGTAGAAAATATCTGATAGAATTGATTTGTTGTAAACCTGTAGGGTTAATATCATCTTTTAAGGAGGTGGCAGGCGATGGCAAAATGTGCAGTTTGTGAAAAAGCAGCACACTTTGGAATCAAAGTGTCTCATTCACATAGAAGAAGCAATAAAATGTGGAAATCTAACATTAAGAGAGTTAAAGTAAACGATAACGGAACACCAAAGAAGATTTACGTATGTACTTCCTGTTTACGGTCCGGTGCCGTTGAAAGAGCTTAATTGTAAGAGATTTAAAGGCAGCAAGATTTGCTGCCTTTTTTCTTTTCTTAAATCTTAAATATAAATTCTTCATTTCCAAGGAGAATTCTGTCTCCGGCTGTCAGGATTTTTTCCTGTCCCTCCGGCAGGACAATCCCGTTGACAAAGGTATGGTTTGTCGAACCGTTGTCCTGAATGGTATATTCCCCATCGAACTGGCGGATTATCGCATGGACACGGCTGACCGCCGGGTTATCGCTGATACGGATATCATTGTCCGCCGCTTTGCCAATGCGGATTTCCACTTCCTCTAAAGGATAGGACGTCTGATTTATGCGCCGCAGAAGTATACCTGTTTTCCAATCCTTCCTGGAAATAACCGGTTCAGGTATTTCCATCTTTTCTGCCGTAATTTCAGGATTTTCAATTTCAGGAATTTCCGGTTCGGCTTCGATTGTCCGGACCTCCTCTTCCTCGTCCTTTAATTCAAATTTCAGAGTATTTACGCTTTCAGCCGCAGGGATGCTTTCGAGTACGGACCTCAAATCGCCCAGTCCGTCATCGATATCCTCTTCTTCCTGCAAAGGAAGGGAATCCACAGCCGGAGAAGCCGGCAAAATGGCCTGCAGCGCTTCCTCTTCCGTTTCGCTGTTCGTCTCTTTTTCCACGTTGGCCGGTATCTTCATTTCAAAGTCCGGTTCCGGTTCTGTCTCCGGTGTCCTGGCTGCCTCAACGTCCGGTTCTTCGTCCAATTCTTCCTGAGTCTGCAAAAAATCATAAAAGTCTCTATATGAAAACTGGCGGTTCCGGCTAATATAACGAATTGTATTACCGAGCCATGTCATATCATCCATTTCACTGTAAACGACATTCACAAGCATTTCTTTCAGGAACAGCCGTAAAGGCCGTGCAGGCATGATACCTTCCTTCGCGGGAATATAGATACAGGATACCTCCCTGCTTTCTTCATTATAAAAAATGCTGTTGATACCAAGAAGGATATGGTTTGTATTCAGCCCGTATCTTTCCGCCTCCATATATACTTTTGTCAGGGATTTCAAAAAGGTAATGGCTTCCGCCGATGTCACGACGCGGGACAAAAACTGCTTTAAGGTTATTCTGTTTCCATAACCATAATATAATGTAAAGGCTTTGCCGTTTTCGAATTCACATTTCAAAAAGGACGGGCTGTCCAAATCCAAATAATTTTTGAAATCTTCCCGGTCAATGTCGCTGATGGGTTCAACAACGATATATGCCTCATTGTTATCATTAAAATTTATCTTAGATACACTCATACGCTCACCTTGTCTTTTGCCTTATTTTATTTATTTGCAGCAGAAGAAATTATAACTCAAAACCAGACAAAATAAAATGAGACAGATACTTAAGAGGGCTGAATCAATAAACATCATAATCGTCATACCGACAGCTATCCAGAACATTATAAACCCTATAATGCGTTTCATAAGCATCGCTCCATATTTTTGGTCTTTATATTTTATGCTCCCGATGCAGAAAAAGTGCTAATTATCTTCCACAATTGTCTGAACCTGCTCTGCGACCTTTGCGTCATCCATCGGATCGCCCTTTGCAAAACGGTTCATAATATCCGGCACCATATCAATCAGCTTCATAAACGGCGACTGATGACTCTCTACCGGGATAACCCTTACCACGTCCCCACGAATGACTAAAACCGCACACGGGTCCATGCTGCAGCCCACGCCTCCGCCGGAAGCGTCTTTTTTCTTTGATTCCGCAGACGTCGAACCGGCGCCCATGCCAAAGCTGACATCGACCAGCGGAATAATGATAGTGTCGTTTACAGTGATTGGCTCGCCAACCACAGACTTTGTTGAAAGAATACCGTTCATTCCGTCAAATAATGACTGAACGGATGTGCTGAATGTATTTACTGCCATAAGGTTTCCTCCTTGCCTTTATAATGCTTTATATATTTCAATAATTTTCTTAAATCCTTATTTAAAAGCCCTCTCAGACCCCAATAAAGGAAAATATACAGTTGAATGGAACCCCGAATATCAATATTGCCGTCCAGGGCCGTTTCTTCAAAGTCCGGATATAATTTCAGTGAATCTCCGTACCAGGCATAGAATACGCTGGCGTAGCCAAGAATCCGCCCCGTATCCGAAGGCTTATCAAAGCCAAAATGAATATTTCCCGAAAGCTTTTTGGGACGCAGATGCCGCAGAACAGACATAAGCGCCTTTTTCGCAAAGGCGATACTTCCCTGGGTGAAACCGGCGTTCCAAAACCGTTCCAGGAGTTCCTTTTTGCGGGCTATTCTCTCATATTGCTTTTCTATAGAAGAAATCTTTTGTGAAAGACGTTCAAAGACTTTTGAAAGACGCTCTCCAAAACCGGTTTTTTGTGCTTTTTTCTGTGCGGCCGCCCCGCCCGGAGCATCAGAAATCTTCGGCTCTTTTGGAATCGTTGATTTGGCAGAAATCTCTGTGTCCGGCAAAATCTCCGCCTCTGCCGAAAGAGGCTTGTCCGGTGCGTTTTTGGCATCCGGTATATCTTCCGATATTTCTAAGGCTTTATCCAGCTCCGTTTCAAAAATATCTTCCATATTTTCCGCAGTCTCTTCGGCCTGCTTTGACACTTTGTCCGCATCCTCGCCCACACTGAAAATGCGAAACCACAGCACGGACGCCCTGGCGCAGAGCTTTTTGTCTTTAAAACGCCCCCGAACCTTCACGGCCCCAAACAGCCATGAAAGCTTTCCCGCAGCTTCCGGCGCTCCATCATAGGCAGCCGAAAGTTCATACCGGAAGGGTACAAAAAGGGCAACCAGCAATGCGGCCAAAATCAACGCAAGAATTCCAAGGATTATGCATCCAAGTATTTTTAAAATCAATAGAATGATATGTATCACATCAACACCTCTATACTGTAATACCTAAATAGCTTCGAAGGTCAAAGCCATGGGTATGAATATACACATCCTCAATAATATCCCTGACCACATCAAATGCTTCTGACTTATCGGAAGCCAGTCCCACAATGTAAATTCCGTCCGTATTCATTTCCGGAGTTCTCAAAAACTGGCTCGGATAAATATCCAGGAGATTTTCCGGAGAATTCGACAGGGAAATACAATAATATCCCTTTGATTTTTTACCGAAGGTAATCTGAAAACGGAGCCATTTTTCCTGTTTAATGGATTCCCCTAAATAAAGCTTTTTATACCACTTCATAAAACCACCTGAAATTATTTAACATGTTGATGGGTAAATAAATGCTCCTGACAATATTCATAATTGCCATTACATCTGGAACAATAACGAAATTTCAATGTCTCGTCGTCCGCCTCCGTGCGTCCGCAGACGGCGCATTTATGATGGGCTGCAGACGTCTTCGCCTGTTTCACCGCCTTCGTGTAGGTCATCTTCCGGTGAACCTGCTTTGGCGAATATCCCTTCCGGCGAATAATGGACGAGAAAAAGAGAATAAAATTCAATAAAGATACAATAATTGCGATTCTTGTTCCCCAGTTGCCGACAACAAGACTGTAGCCGTACAGAACCATATCGATATAGGCCAGCCACTTCATCTTAATCGGAATAATAAACATAAATAATACCTGCATATCCGGGTACTCGAAAGCAAAAGCGAGGAACAGCGATGCATTAATATACGTCGTATCCAGGTAATAAACTCTTCCGGTAATCAGATAAATGATAATCGCCGCAAGTACGGTTCCGATAACTCCGGTAAAATAATAGACATTAAACCGGAAACTGCCCCATGTCCGTTCCAGCACACTGCCAATCATATAATAAAAATACAGGGCAATGAGTAAAAATAACGGATTGTCCGACGGGGCCTGGAGTAAAAAAGTAAAAATCCGCCACACCTGTCCATGAAGAATCCGGCTTGCATCCAGCATAAAATAAGCTTCATAAACCCCCGGTGTCGCTATGCGCAGCAGCCATCCAACGACATAGATGATGATAATATACCGCATCAGATTTGGAATGGCAAATTTGCCAAATTTACGTTCTAACTTATCTAATAATGACATATAAAACCCTCTCTGTGAATATTAAAGGGGCTGCCGCATAAAAGCTGCCCCTTTTTGTTTGCGAATATTGCCAGTTTATTTCCATGTTTTGCAATTAGTTTTATTATAGTAAAACCCTTGTTTTTTGTCAACCGGCACTTACCACGGTGACTTTCCGTTCATTGGCCGCAGCCGCTTCTCAGCCGTCAGTTTCCGGAATATAAACCACATCGTTTTCTGTCAGCATGATTGGCTTCATCTGAGGATTGGCATTCCGAAAGGTTTCATAATCCATATTGAAATGCTCCAGAAGCCAGTCCAGAGTATCTCCGCCCTGGATAATATAAGGTATATGTTTCACCGGTATACATAGTTTATCACCAATTCTCAGATTATAAACGTCCACTGTGGGATTTTTTTCCATTAAATCCTCCACAGTCACGCCGTAAAGCCGGGATACCTTATATAAAGTGTCCCTCTCTCGAATCTCATGCAACATCCCGTCGCATCTTCCGTATTCATTGTCCTGACGCCGCACAAAATAATTCATAAGCCCACCTGTTTTTTATTTATTCTATGCGGATTTCCAGAAAAAGGTGTATAGGAACCTTATAAAGAGAGTATTGAGTTTTTTGCCCGGTTGTACTATAATACATTCGACAAAGAATATATATTTTATATAGAAACTCTTAGGAGGAATTGCATGAATACTACATATAGATTAGGAATTGATATCGGTTCAACAACCGTGAAAATTGCCTGTCTGGATGATAATAACCGGGTCGTTTTTTCGGACTATGAACGGCATTTTGCCAATATCCGGGAAACACTTCTGGATTTAATCGTCAAAGCAAAAAAAGAACTTGGCAATGTGGATATTCACGGGATGATTACCGGTTCCGGCGGTATGTCCATCGCCAAACCGTTAAATATTCCTTTTGTCCAGGAAGTTATTTCCGTATCCACCGCGCTTCAATATTTTGAACCAAAAACCGATGTGGCTATCGAGCTTGGCGGCGAGGATGCAAAGATTATTTATTTTTCCCAGGGAAACATTGAACAGCGTATGAATGGTATCTGTGCCGGAGGTACAGGTTCTTTTATTGACCAGATGGCTTCCCTGCTTCAAACCGATGCTTCCGGATTAAATGAATACGCAAAAGATTATCAGGCCATTTATCCGATTGCCGCCCGCTGCGGTGTTTTTGCAAAATCGGACATTCAGCCTTTAATCAATGAAGGCGCCACCAAAGCCGATTTATCGGCTTCTATTTTTCAGGCCGTTGTCAATCAGACCATCAGTGGTCTGGCCTGCGGCAAACCGATTCGCGGCCATGTGGCTTTCCTTGGCGGCCCGCTCCATTTCCTTTCCGAATTAAAGGAAGCGTTTATCCGTACGCTCCATTTGTCCGGTGAATATATTATTGCGCCGGAAAATTCCCATCTGTTTGCGGCTATGGGCGCCGCCATGAATGACAGCAATACCGAGGGACAGACCTTAGATGAATTAATTGCGCTTCTTTCTTCAGATATTAAAATTGAAGCCGAATCCAAACGTATGGAGCCGCTTTTTAAAAATCAGGCCGACTATGACGCTTTTACAGAACGCCATAATAAACACGCAGTAAAAAAAGGAAATCTCAGAGATTACGAGGGTGACTGTTTCTTAGGCATCGACGCCGGCTCCACGACAACCAAGGTGGCCATTGTCGGTGAGGACGGAACACTGCTCTATTCTTTCTACAGCAATAACAACGGAAGTCCGCTCAACACAACCATCCGCGCCATTAAGGAGATTAAAGAACAGCTCCCGGACAGTGCGCGTATTGTCCGCGCCTGCTCTACCGGTTACGGTGAGGCGCTGATGAAAGCCGCTTTTATGCTGGACGAAGGCGAGGTCGAGACGGTGGCCCATTACTATGCCGCCGCTTTCTTCGAACCGGAGGTTGACTGTATCCTGGATATCGGCGGTCAGGATATGAAATGTATTAAAATTAAAAACAACACTGTGGACAGCGTTCTCTTAAACGAGGCCTGCTCCTCCGGCTGCGGTTCCTTTATTGAAACCTTTGCCAAATCTCTGAATTATGAAATCTCCGATTTTGCAAAGGTCGCCTTGTTTGCCAAAAACCCGATTGACCTCGGCTCCCGCTGTACGGTATTTATGAACTCCAACGTCAAACAGGCCCAGAAGGAGGGCGCTGAGGTTGGCGACATTTCGGCCGGGCTGGCTTACTCCGTTATTAAAAATGCCCTTTTAAAGGTTATTAAATTGACAGACCCGAAGGATTTGGGTGAAAAGATTGTTGTTCAGGGCGGAACCTTCTACAACGACGCTGTACTCCGCAGCTTTGAGCGTATCGCCGGACGCGATGCTGTACGCCCGGATATTGCGGGTATTATGGGTGCCTTCGGCGCAGCTCTGATTGCCAGAGAACGTTACGACGGTTCTGAGTCCACCATGCTCCCTCTGGATAAGATGATTGCTTTAAAATACACCACCTCCATGGGACGCTGCAAGGGCTGTACCAACAATTGCCATCTGACCATCAACCGTTTCAGCGGCGGACGTCAGTTTATTACAGGAAACCGCTGTGAAGTCGGCATCGGAAAGGCAAAAGCGGACAGCAATATTCCAAACTTATTTGACTTTAAATACAAACGTATTTTCCAATATGAACCGCTGACCGAAGATAAGGCCAGACGGGGGAAGGTCGGTATCCCGCGTGTATTGAATATGTATGAAAACTATCCGTTCTGGTTTACCTTCTTTAAAAAGCTGGGTTATCAGGTTGTTTTAAGTCCTCAATCCTCCGCCAATATTTATACGCTTGGGATTGAGTCGATTCCAAGTGAATCGGTCTGCTATCCGGCCAAATTGGTTCACGGACATATTATGTGGCTGATTAAAAACGGCGTAGACTTTATCTTCTACCCGAGTATTCCTTATGAGCGTGATGAGGTCGAAGGCGCCAATAACCATTACAATTGTCCGATTGTAACGTCTTATTCGGAAAATATTAAAAACAATGTGGAGGAACTGGCTTCCGAACATATCCGATTTATGAACCCGTTCCTTTCTCTGGACAATGAAGAACACATCGTTCAGCGAATGACCGAGGAATTCTGTGAAACCACGGATATTCGTCCGCAGGAAATCAAAGAGGCTGTAAACGCCGCCTGGAACGAGCTTGCCAAAGCCCGTCAGGATATGAAGGATAAGGGCGAAGAAACGATTAAATATTTGCGTGATAATAATATGAAGGGTATCGTTCTGGCCGGACGTCCGTACCATATTGATAAAGAAATTAACCATGGTATTCCGGAACTGATTACTTCCTATGGTATCGCTGTTCTGACCGAGGACAGTGTTTCCCATCTGGCGGAGATTGAACGTCCGCTTATCGTCTCCGACCAGTGGATGTATCATTCACGGCTCTATAAAGCGGCCCAGTTTGTCAAGACACAGGAAAATCTGGAGCTTATCCAGTTGAACTCCTTCGGCTGCGGACTGGATGCGGTAACAACCGACCAGGTCAAAGATATCCTGACAGGCTCAGGACGTCTCTATACCTGTTTGAAAATTGACGAGGTCAGCAATCTGGGTGCGGCCCGTATTCGTATTCGTTCCCTCATTGCGGCAATCCGCCTGCGTGAGCAGAAACACATTCATGGAGAAATTCATACGAGCGCCCATGACCGGATTTTATTTACCGAGGAAATGGCGAAGGATTATACAATCCTCGCACCGAATATGTCGCCGATTCATTTTGACATTTTAATTGAGGCCCTTCGCTATAACGGTCTGAAAGTTGATTTACTTCCGGATTGTGATAAAGAAGCGATTGATATCGGTCTGAAATATGTCAATAATGACGCCTGCTATCCTTCCATCTGCGTCATCGGCCAGATTATGAAGGCTCTGCTTTCCGGCAAATACGATTTGAATAAAGTGGCCATCGCCATGACGCAGACCGGCGGCGGCTGCCGTGCAACCAACTATATCGGATTTATCCGGCGCGCCCTCCAGAATGCAGGCATGCATCAGATACCTGTTGTATCTATTAATGCGGCCGGCCTGGAATCCAATCCGGGACTTAAAATCACTCCAAAACTTTTAATCGGCGCTATGCAGGCCATCGTTTACGGCGATGTGTTCATGCGTGTGCTTTACCGGATGCGTCCTTATGAAATTTATCCGGGCTCGGCCAACCGGCTTCACAAATATTGGCAGCAGGTTTGTATTGATTCAATTACAGGAAAAAACCGGAACAGCTTTAAGAAAAATATCCGGGGAATCATCCGTGATTTCGACCAGCTTCCGATTGATGAAAACCTGAAAAAGCCAAGAGTCGGTATTGTTGGAGAAATTCTTGTAAAATTCTCTCCTTCCGCCAATAACTACCTGGTAGATTTGCTTGAAAAAGAAGGCGCCGAGGCTGTTATGCCGGACCTTTTGGATTTCTTCTTATACAGCGCATATAACAGTAACTTTAAATATGAAAAACTTGGAAAGAGCAAGAAGGGCGCCGTCATGGGCAACGCGGTTATTAAAGCCCTTGAAGCGGTCCGTAAAACAGCCCGCAAAGAGTTTGAAAAGAGCCGCCATTTCCATCCGCAGGGTAAGATTGAAGAGCTTGCAAAATACGCCGAACCGATTGTTTCTATCGGCAACCAGACCGGCGAGGGCTGGTTTTTGACCGGCGAGATGATAGAACTGATTCATCAGGGAGCAGGCAACATCGTTTGTACCCAGCCGTTTGGCTGTCTGCCAAATCATATTGTCGGCAAAGGCGTTATAAAAGAACTTAGAAATACATATCCGGGTTCCAACATCGTAGCTATCGACTATGACCCGGGCGCCAGTGAAGTCAATCAGGTGAACCGAATTAAATTGATGCTGGCTACAGCCAATAAGAATCTGGTCGACGGCATCTAGACTGCCCGAATCGGAACATTAAAGAACAAGAAAAACGATAAGTAAAAAAACTCCTCTTAAAAGCCTCGCAACAGCTTCTGGGAGGAGTTTTTTATTATTATATTATTGTAACAAGTGCATTGGTGAAGTCTTTTTATAAAGAATCACGCCATCATAGGATTCGGCCGGTACCATACTTATTGTATAGAATAATTTATTCGAACTATATTTTTCCGAAAAATCCTCTCCGACGTTTAGCATGGCGATATCCGATTCCACGGCTTCCTTCGCCGGACTGCTCCGGGCCGCCGCCATGGACACATAGCAAACATTCTCCGTATCATTCTCCATACCTTTGGTCAGGGCATTTGCATTGGTTACCTCAAAATCCTGACGCTTATCTGAAGCGCTTGAATAGGAATTAAATCCAGCGTTTAAAATATCCGTTCCGATGGCAAAATAGGACGTCCCCCACTGCTCTGCCAGATAATTTCCCATGGATTTATATCCGGCCAAATTGGCAGAGGTTTTTTCTATATGCCCTGTATGACCGGACAAAAGAACGCATGACCTTCCGGCATACTGTCCTTCATAATCTAAAATCCAATTGGTGTTTTCCGCCATAAATTCATCCCTCAAACGGCTGTATTGGATTGGGGCCGCGCCCTGCAGCTCGCAGGCCTGGGCAAGAATATCTACCGCCTGTCTTGCAAAAGCAAAATCTTTCTCTGTCGAAGCAGCTATCATATGCTCTTTTCTCTCATCCATCATAAGCCCGACTTTTTCTATTTCATCGGCAAAACCCCGATAATCTTCGGCGGCCACATCATACATCGTATCGTCTGTAACCTCCTTTAAAATCGGCTCATAGAAATCATAACATTCGTCATCTGCCAAGCTTAAATAGGCGGACACGATGGCTTTATTTTCATCTAGCCGCTGCATATCACATCCGAAAAAAGAAATTTTATCTGCCTCGGAAACGCTGTCATTATATGTCCGAAGCCATTCGACAAAATCTGCCATTTCCTCTGTCTTATAGATAGTAAAACCAATCTTCTTTACGGCTTCCTCCGCAGTCCCTCCACCTCCATGGATATAGGCGTTGACCTGACTGCATCCGCCGAAATCCCCTTCCAGAATAAAGGTTTTCACTCCATAGCCCGTGTTCAGTATTTCCATCATCTGCTGTTTCAACACCTGAAGCTCTTTACTGCCGTGAACGGCTTCACCCAGACCGACAATGCGTGTTCCCTCCGGAATTTGAATACTCTCCAGGCCTGTCCCTATTTCCGATAAATCTACAGGAACCACCTCTGTTTCCGCCGCCTGGTCACTTTCTGTTATTTGACCGGACGCCATAGATTCTGTCTTGCCAGTCTCCGTCTTTCCCGGCTGCGTCTGCGATGCACAGCCTGTTGCCGCCAGCATAAGAAACAGGACTGCGCTCAGTAATCCCCGTTTAAGCATATCTTAACTTTCCCTTTCCATCATCATTTATTTTCAATCTGCCAGTCAATCGGCTCAATCCCATGCGCTTCCAGAAAACGATTGGTCTGACTGAATGGCCGACTGCCGAAAAATCCCCGGTACGCAGACAAAGGGCTCGGATGGGGCGCTTCCAAAATCAAATGCTTTGGATTATTCAGCATTGATTTTTTCATCTGAGCCGGACGACCCCAGAGAATGAATACAATCGGACGGTCCACTTCATTTAATATACGGATGGCCGCGTCCGTAAACTCTTCCCAGCCGATGCCCCGGTGTGAATTGGCCTGATGGGCCCGCACGGTAAGTACCGTGTTTAATAAAAGTACGCCCTGGTCCGCCCACTTTTTCAAATAACCGTTATTGGGTATGTAACAGCCCAAATCCTCGTGAAGCTCCGTATAAATGTTTACCAGTGACGGTGGAATCTCCACATCCGGTTTTACGGAAAAGCAAAGGCCGTGGGCCTGTCCGTCCCCATGATAGGGGTCCTGCCCGAGAATAACAACCTTGACCTTTGATAAAGGCGTAAAATTAAAGGCATTAAAAATATCATCGGCCGCAGGAAATATCTGACGGCTGTTATATTCCGTAAGAATCGTTTTATAAAGCTTTGCATAATAAGGCTTGCGAAATTCCGGCGTCAGCGGTCCAAGCCAGTCGTTGCTGATTGCTGCCATAATCATCTTCTCCTTTGTATCTTTTTGATTAAAGGCGCATCGATACACCCTTTTCACTCAAGTATCGTTTTAAATCATTTATTTCCAGTTCTTTATAATGAAATAAGGAGGCGGCCAGAGCGGCATCCGCCTTTCCTTCCGTCAAAGCATCGTAAAAATGGTCCTTTGTGCCGGCGCCTCCCGAAGCAATGACAGGCACGGAAACAATGTCCGCAATCTGACGGGTTAATTCAATGTCATAGCCGGTTTTGGTTCCGTCACAGTCCATACTGGTCAAAAGGATTTCGCCCGCTCCGAGTTTGTTCACCCGCTCTGCCCATTCCAGGGCGTCCAGTCCCGTATCAATCCGGCCGCCGTTTTTATAAATGTTCCATCCGCTGCCGTCGGCCCGGCGTTTGGCGTCAATAGCGACAACAACGCACTGACTGCCGAACTTATCGGCCGCCTCCGAAATCAATTCCGGACGGTTGATGGCCGAAGAGTTAATCGAAATCTTATCGGCGCCTTCCCTGAGCAGCGCTCTGAAATCCTCCACCGTACGAATACCGCCGCCCACCGTAAAAGGGATAAATACGTTTTCGGCAACCCGGCGCACCAGCTCAACCACCGTATTGCGTGCGTCGGAAGAGGCGGTAATATCCAAAAATACCACCTCATCTGCTCCGGCCTTATCATAGGCGGCAGCAATTTCCACCGGGTCTCCTGCATCTTTTAAATTTACGAAATTTACGCCCTTCACAACACGGCCATTGTGTACGTCCAAACATGGTATAATTCGTTTTGTAAACATCCTCTGCCTCCTAAATTTCTGTAAAATTCTTCAATATCTGCAAACCGGTCTGACTGCTCTTTTCCGGATGGAACTGACAGGCAAATACATTGCCACATTCCACTGACGCATCAATATCCACACTGTACCAGGTCTTAGCCGCCACATCCGAAGGCCGTCCGGCTTTCAGATAATAGGAATGGACAAAATAGACATAAGGATTTCCTTCAATTCCCTTAAACAAACGGGCTTTTGGCGCTATTTCCAGCGAATTCCATCCCATATGCGGAATTTTAAGTCCGTTAGCCGGTGGAATGGACAAAATCTCGCCCGGTAAAATTCCCAATCCATTCACGCCTTTGCTCTCATCGCTTCTCTCAAACAATAGCTGCAAGCCAAGGCATATTCCCAGGAAAGGGGTTTTCTTCTCCACCACGTCATAAATTGTCTGTATTAAATGATATTCTTTCAAATGGCTCATGGCATCTCCAAAAGCTCCCACTCCCGGTAAGATGACATGGCTGGCTGCCATAATCTCATCCCTGTCCCGGGTGATTTTTACCTCCTGGCCAAGATACTGGCAGGCTTTTTCTACGCTTTTTATATTCCCCGCATCATAATCGATAATTGTAATCATTGCTTTAATCTCCTAAAATTTTGCTTATCTAAATTATTTTATCATAAAACTGCAAAATTTTCCATTGCAAAACAAACAAAAATGTAATAGTATATTAAGCAGAACATTAAGATGTATTTTTCCAAGGAGGCAATTTATGAAAACATCATTGTTTGTAGAATATCAGGGCTTACAGGTAAACGAAAAAGACATTGTTGCAAAGATTAAAGAAATCTGGTTAAACGATGGAAATAAAATCAAAGATATTAAAGATTTGAAGCTTTACGTAAAACCTGAAGAATTTATGGCTTATTATGTAATTAATGACGATATCTCCGGTAAAATCGAGTTACAGTAATATACATATACAGCACAATACCCTGCGGTGATTTTCCCGCAGGGTATTTTTATTATCCGTTATTCTGTTTCTATATTCTCAGGAAGCTCCGGCACTTCATTGGAAGCATCCAGCGTAAACCAAAACTCGACACCATTTTCCCGGTTTTCCACACCGTAATGCTGTCCGAGACGGTCCATCGTCGCTTTGACAATGGATAAGCCGACGCCGCTTCCGCCATATTCCCGGGTCCGGGCCTTGTCCACTTTATAGAATTTCACCCAAATCTGTTCAATATCATCCTCCGGAATCAAAGCTCCCGTATTAAATACGGAAATTCTTACAATATCCTCCTGTTTTTCGACTTTAACCTCGATAATCCGGTCGCCGTCAATATGATTCAGCGCATTGGACATATAGTTTGTAAAAGCTTCTTCGACCAGATAGACATCGCCCCAAACATATACCGAATTTTCCGCATTAAATTTCAGGGTAGCTTCTTTTTGACGGAAAAGTATCTCCGCATTGGACAAAATATTATCGATGGTCGACACAATGTCGAAATGCTCCATTGTCAGAGTTTCCGTGCCAAATTCAATCTGATTCAAATCGAGGAGTTTTTTTACAAGGACATTCATCTTTGCAGCTTCATCTATGATGACTTCACAGTAAAAAGCCCGGCTCTCTTCGTCATCATTAATATTTTCCTGAAGCCCTTCGGCATAGCCCTGAATCAACGCTATCGGCGTTTTCAGCTCATGGGATACATTGGAGAGGAACTCTTTACGCATTTCGTCAATCTGAACCTTCTGTTCCAGTTCCCGTTTCAACTGGACATTCGCGCTCTTTAATTCACCCAGGCTCTTCTCCAGCGCCTCTGAAAGAGTATTGATACTGTCGCCAAGCACGCCAATCTCATCTTCCGTTTCCACCGGATATTTCTGGGCGAAATCCAACCGGGACATTTTCTGGGCAATTTTAGCCAAATCCAGAATTTTCTCAGTAAACCGCCGGGAAATAAACAGCATCGCAAGAAAGCTGACGCAGGAAACGCAGATAGTCACATAGATAAAAAACTGGTTGGATATCTGGGCACTCTCCTGAATACTCTCCACGGAAGCCCGGAGCATAATGTAATCTCCGTTATCCAGCGTTCCTATAAGATAAATATACGAGGAATTCATCCGTTTTACATAGACCTTCTGTAAGGCATATTTTTCACTTTCGCTGGAAACCTCCGCCCGGTCTTCCGATTGAATGTAATCCCGGTAAATCGCAAAGCTCTCCACATCCGTTTCATCGGAGGAACTGTTGCCGCTGGACGAAAATAAAACCTGCATATCATAGACTGTCTGTTGATTGATAACCCGCTTATTTTGAATCCGGTACAAAAGTATACCGATATTATTATTCTGGCTGAGCTGTTCCATGGATAACTCAAAATCCAGGAAATCATTCAAATTGGCAATCCCGCTCTGACTGAACCATTGATAGATATTACCGGTTTCATCGTCTTCGGAGGACTTTCCTTCAAAATCATCATAATTTCTCGTCACGCCGAAGGTATTATATAATTGATTAATCTGATTAAAAGCCCCAATCAGCGCTTTTTGCTTGCCGGAAATATAATAATCAACAAGGAAAAAATTGTTGACAAGAACCGAAGTAATCATCGTTACAAGGACTGTGGCCATCAGAGTGACAGACAGCTTTACCCGCAATGATTTATTCATAGAAAGCCTCCATTACTCTTTTGACACCTCAAATTTATATCCCATGCCCCAGATGGTCTTAATATATTCTCCCCGTTCACCGAGCTTATTCCGCAGCTTTTTTACGTGGGTATCAATTGTCCGAGCATCGCCGAAATAATCATAATTCCATACATTATTCAAAATTCGTTCTCTGGACAGGGCAATCCCCTGGTTATCGATAAAATAGGACAGTAATTCAAATTCCTTATAGCTCAATTCAATTGGCTTATCGCCGACAAAGACCTCATGGGCATTTTTATTCATTACGATATCGCCCGCATTTATCACACCGTCGTCATTATTCACACTGCTTCGTCTCAAAATCGCCTCAACCCTGGCAACGAGAATTTTGGGACTGAAAGGTTTTGTGACATACTCGTCCACACCAAGCTCAAAGCCTAAAAGTTCATCCCGCTCATCCGCTTTGGCCGTCAGCATAATAATCGGCACTTTTGATGACTTACGCACTTCCCGGCAGACTTCCCAGCCATCCATTTTCGGCATCATCACGTCCAGAATCAACAGGTCGATTTCTTTATCTTCATAAAAAATCTCCATGGCCTCTTCTCCATTGGAGGCCTCAAGCACTTCATAGCCTTTTTTTGTGAGAAAGTCCCGGACAAGTTTCCGCATACGACTTTCATCATCAATCACTAAAATTTTGCAATTTTTCATAATATGTCCCCTTTCAAGCCAGAATCTTTCTTTACGAGGCTCAATTTCCTTTATTATATATAAAAATTATGACCATAATGTGAAAAAATGTTTTTTCTCGTAAAATTATTGAAAAATCTTCCCACCAATTCATCGATGTGATATAATATGTAGAAAATACATACGAGGTGAAAAAGTTGAAATTACTTAAGGATAGAATTATGGCGGAAGGCAGGGCCCTCAGTGACTCTGTATTAAAAGTAGATGGATTCTTAAATCATCAAGTAGACCCGGATTTAATGCAGGCCGTAGGCCTTGATTTTTGCGAACATTTTAAAAATGACGGCATCACCCGGGTACTGACTATTGAAAGCTCCGGCATTGCTCCGGCTGTTTATACAGCCCAGGCCATGAAAGTACCGATGGTTATTTTAAAAAAGCAGACGTCAAAAATCCTAAATGGCCAGGTTTTTCAGACAAACATTACATCTTTCACAAAGGGAACCAGCTATGAGCTGACTCTATCCAGAGATTATATTCACCGTGATGATAAAGTGCTTATCATCGATGATTTCCTTGCCAATGGCGAAGCGGCCACCGGTGCGGCCCGTCTGGTACAGATGGCCGGAGCCGAAGTGGCCGGAATCGGTATTCTCATCGAAAAATCCTTCCAGAACGGACGCAGCCGTCTGGAACAGGCCGGCTTTAACGTGTATTCTCAGGCCCGTATTTCCCGTCTCGGCGAAGGCATTATTGAATTTTTAGAATAGTAAAAAATCTCTATCCCCATTCCTCAAGATGGAATATGGATAGAGATTCTTTTTTTATCATTTTGTCAGCTTATCGATAAACTCTGTCATATAAGTGTTGTCAAAATCTTCAATGGCTCCCGCATCACAAAGAGAGGCAATTTCAGGAATCATCGGCATGGAAACATAGGCCGGAATATTTAATTCCTTTGCCGTCTGCTCGCCATGTCCCTCACCATAAATATAAATCTTCTTTCCACAATCCGGACAGAGAATATAGCTCATATTCTGAACCAGGCCAAGCACCGGAATATTCATCATCTGGGCCATGTTGTAAGCCTTCTTTACAATCATACCAACCAGTTCCTGCGGTGATGTCACAACAACAATACCGTCAACAGGAAGGGACTGGAATACGGTCAGAGGCACATCGCCGGTTCCCGGAGGCATATCCACTAAAAGATAGTCCAGCTCTCCCCAGACAACTTCATTCCAGAACTGTTTTACAACGCCGGCAATCACCGGGCCACGCCAGACAACCGGTGTCTCTTCATTATCCAAAATCAAATTGACAGACATAACCTTGATTCCAGTCTTTGTCTCAAAAGGGACAATCCCGTCATCCGTACCAAAGGCCTGTCCATGAAGGCCAAAGACCTTCGGAATGGATGGGCCGGTAATATCTGCATCCAAAACACCTACTTTATAACCGCGTTTCTGCAAAAGAACGGCCAGCTCGGAAG
>CABUAW010000047.1 GCA_902489645.1 uncultured Lachnospiraceae bacterium
CTATCTGAGCTGGACGGCAATCCGCCTGCTGGCCGGGGGCGAGACGTTGGATATCCGGACGATTCCCGCCGCCATCGGCGGCGATATGTCCAAGCGCCGGGGTGTCATTCTGGCGAAATCCATTCCTGCCAAAGCCTTCGGCGTGACTACCGGGGAACCGATTACCGACGCCCTGAAAAAATGTCCCGGACTGCGCATCATTCAGCCGGAGCATGCCTATTACCAGGAATGCAGCCACCGGATGCTGAATTTGCTGGAAGCCTATTCCCCGGATATCCGTCCCTACAGCATTGATGAATGTTTTATGACCTATGTGCCTTTTAAAAACGGCGGTGAAACACCGGAAAGCGCCGCAAACCATATACGTGAACATATCCGGGAGGAGCTTGGCTTCACGGTCAACATCGGCATATCAACCAACAAACTGCTGGCAAAAATGGCCTCAGATTTTAAAAAGCCCGACCTGGTACATACTTTATTTCCGGAAGAAATCCCTCAAAAAATGTGGCCCCTGCCGGTTCGCGAGCTTTTCATGGTTGGCCGCTCCTCGGCTCATACGCTGGAGCTTCTCGGAATTAAAACCATCGGAGAGCTGGCCCACACAGACCCGTCCATTCTGACTTCCCACTTAAAAACCCACGGTCAGACAATCTGGGAATACGCCAACGGCCTGGAATACACGCCGATTGACACCCGCCGGCACACCGCCAAGGGCATCGGCAACTCCACGACCCTCTCCTCCGACGTCACCGAAACCGCAGCAGCCCGGAAGGTTCTCCTGTCTCTGGCCGAATCCGTATCCTCCCGTCTCCGCGCGGCCGGACAATGTGCCGGTATGGTCAATGTGGAAATCAAATACAGTGATTTTTCTGTCATCTCCCATCAGACCCAGCTTTTGACGCCAAGCCAGAATACCAATACTCTTTATCAATATGCCTGCCGGTTATTTGACGAAGCATGGAACGGCCAGCCCATCCGTTTACTCGGAATCCGCACTTCCAAGCTTTCCGATGCGGCCGCCGTCCAAATGAATCTTTTCGATACGGCAGAAAATGAAAAGCTTCAAAAGTTGGATAAGGCTCTGGATGAAATCCGTCAGAAATACGGAAAAACTGCCGTTGTCCGCGGCAGCTTCCTGAAAAACAAAGACAATTTAAGTTGATACTTTTCATATTATCCGGTTATTTTTTTCACCGGCTTTTTGTGAGCCGCAGAGCCCGCTGGCTTTTTACGAACCGCATAGCCAAAACTGCCCAAATGCCTGCCAAGACCGTAATATTGTCCATGAGAATAGACCAGCGGAGCGGATTCTTCCAGATGAAATGTTCCTTTTTCATCCATGTACTGGGCGTCCACATAGACGGCCGTCACCTCGGCCATGAACATATCATGGCTTCCAAGTTCCAGGATATTCGTCACCCGACATTCGACAGACACGGGACTTTCCGCCACCATCGGTGCATATTTAAGCTCTCCCCGGATTGGCGTCAGATGCATCTCTTTAAATTTGTCCATATCTTTGCCGGAGCGCACCCCGCAGAAATCTGTCGCCCGCGCTAACTTTTCTGTTGTCAGATTAATAACATATTCCCCGGTTTCCTGAATCATATGATGGGAATACCGTTCTTTCCGGATGGATACATAAACCATCGGCGGCTCAGAACAAATGGTTCCGGTCCAGGCGGCCGTCATCAGATTGGCATGTCCCTCTTTATCCGCACAGCTCACAAGGACGGCCGGAAGGGGATAAACCATATTCCCCGGTTTCCATTTCTGTTTTGCCATAATATCCTCTACCCCTGCAGTGTTCCAACCATCTTAGGAATAAACTGCTTCTTTCTTGATACCATATTGTTGACAAAGACGCTGTCTCCGTCCTTTGTCACTGAAACGCCAAAGCAGCGGGAAGCCACTTCCAGAGCTTCTTCATCCGAACACAATACCAGCGTGGATTCGTCCAGAATATTGGTCAGCATAAAGAAAATCATATCCAGACCGTGTTCCGCCTTGGCCTTTGTAAGCATGGTCGCCAGACGGGTGTGAATTTTTTTCAGTTCCCGTGCATCGAGGGAGGTAATCTGGCCGACGCCAAACTGGGTATCTCCCGCTGAGAATTTCTTGAAATCCTGATAGAAAATATCGGCGTCGGATTTGCTCTTTAAGTCGCTTCCTGCCTCAAACATCTGCATGCCATAGGCTTCTACTTCAATACCCGCGATTTTTGCCAGGGCTTCCGCCGCCATACGGTCTAACGGCGTACACGTCGGTGAACGGTACAGCAAAGTATCGGAAATAATCGCGGAACACATCAGGCCGGCCATATCCGGCGGAATCTCCACCTTATTCTCGCGATACATCAAATAAATAATCGTCGATGTGCATCCCACCGGTTGGCACCGGAAAAATACCGGTTTCATACTCTGGACATACCCGAGCTTATGATGGTCCACAATCTCCATGATTTCGCAGTCAAATATGCCGTCCACAGCCTGTCCGGCTTCATTATGGTCAACCAGCGCCACCTTCTTTTTGTCCAAATCAATCAGATTGTGCCGGGTAAACATCCCAAGAACCTCTCCCTGGTTTGCCACAATCGGAAAGGCCCGGTGACGGTTCTTCGCCATAACTTCCTTTACATCGTCAATAAAATCATCCTGTTTAAAGGATTTCGTATCCTTTACCATAAAATGTCCGACCGCCATACTCTGGTTAATCAGACGGGCGGCAATAAACGTATCATACGGAGTCCGAATAATGGTACAGTGATGTTCCTCTGCCAGTTTCAGAATACTGTCATTTGGCTGGGTATTCATACTGATAATCAGGCAGCCCGCATTCATTTCAATGGCGCAGAGCTGGGATTCATAGCGGTCCCCCAGCATCACCATATCGCCGTCCTCAATATATTCTTCCATCAAATCCGGATTGGCCGCCGCAATTAAAATCTTACCTTTTTCTACCACACCCTCCGGGTCGCCGACAAGCATTTCCCCGTCCAGGGTCTCTAAAATATTTTTATATGGCGTCCGGTTTTCCGCCAGCACCCGGCTGTCATAAACGCCCATATAGGTTTTCGCAATATCTCCCTTGGTAATAAGTCCAAGAAGTTTTTTATGCTCATCGACAATTGTCAGTGTGGATACCTCTTCTTCCTTGAGCCGCTGCCAGGCTTCACGGATAGACATATCCGGCCGGCCATTATAAGCCGGTGAAATCTGCACATCCTTCACCTGGGTGCGTACATCCTGCATATACATCGGAACCTCCGCCTGAAATCTGTCCAGAACAAAGGCTGTCTCCGAATTAATCTCTCCGGCCCGGGCCGGCACATAATTCATTCCGGTCACTTTTTTCCGCAGATAAGCATAGGCAATGGCGGAGCAAATAGAATCTGTATCCGGATGTTTATGTCCAATGACGTAAATTTTTTCCTTTTTCATCTCTGCATCCTCCCGCTACTGCTGTAATACGGCGGTCAATTTTGGTATCAACTGTTTCTTACGTGATACCACGCCTGCTAAATCAATATAATGTGCTTCTGCATCCTGATGGAAACTGTTCTCCACAAGCATTTTCGCATCATTTCCCACAAAAAGAAGCCGCGTCGACTCTTTCAATATGTCGGTCAGCATAAAGAAAATCATAGGAATTCCCGTTTCCTGCATCGCTGTCTCCATATAGGCCAACAGCCGGTCCTGAACGCTTAAAAGTTCCTCTCGATTCATGGATGTAATCTGTCCCACGCCGTAAGGTATATCACTGGCAACAAACTTTTTATAATCCTGATAGAAAATTTCCGAATCCGCTTTTTTGCGAAGCTGGCTGCCCTCTTCAAACATCTTCATGGCAAAGCTTTCAATATCAACTTCCGCAATCTCCGCCAGCTGCTCCGCCGCCAGTTTATCCAGCTCCGTACATGTCGGTGAACGGAACATCAACGTATCCGAGAGAATGGCCGCACACAAAATTCCCGCAATTTCCTTTGAAACCGGAATCTGGTTTTCCATATACATTTCATAAACAATCGTAGCCGTGCATCCTACCGGTTCATTGCGCACCTTCACCGGACGAATCGTCTCTACCGTTCCCAGTTTGTGGTGGTCGATAATTTCCATAACTTCCGCTTCATCCACACCGTCGGCCGCCTGGTCCACTTCATTATGGTCCACAAGAATTACCTTCTTTGTATTCATATCAATCAGGGTACGGCGCGAAATCATTCCCGTATAATGTCCCTCGTCATCTACGATGATAAAATCCCGATGCCGTTTATTCAGCATAATCGGTTTAATATCCGCAACATAGTCATTTTCACTGAAAGAAATAATACCTTCTTTAATCATAAAGTGGCTGACAGGAATACTCTGGTTAATGGAACGGGTTACCGTATAGGTATCCGCCGGTGTACAGATGACCGCACAGCCCTTCTCCTCTGCAAGTTTGCAGATTGTCCGCGAAGCCCTGGCCCCGTCGCATATAATGATACAAGAAGCCCGGTTTTCAATGGCGCTCAACTGGGCCTCATACCGGTTTCCAAGAATGACCAAATCATCCTCTTTAATAAATTCATCAATGACGCTCAATGTGGCCGTAGATACGACCACCTTCCCCTTTGTGAGACGCTTATTCGCATCACCGACAACCAGCTCTCCTTTTAATGTCTCAAGAATATTTGCAATCGGCGTACAGGCCTCAGCCAAAATCTGATTATCAAGCACGGACATATAAGCGCCCGCAATATCCGATATGGTAATCAATCCCTGAAGCTTTCTGTCGGCGTCAATGACCGCCAGCGTAGACGTTTCTGACTGACGCATAATTTCCCAGGCCTTTTTCAGCGAATAATCTGCGGATATTCCCTGAAGCCGGCGGATACTGATATCCCCCACCTGTGTCCGTATCGCATTCATATACACCGGCACTTTCTGATGAAATTTTCTCAAAACATAATTTGTTTCCGTATTAATCTGTCCGGCCCGGGCCGCTACGTAAACCGCCTTCTCACTTTCCTTACCTTCAATCAGGAAATCCTGATACTGCTCAATGGATTCCCCCTGACTCATTCTGGCAAGAATTTCATTTTTGAGCGAGGCATAGGCAATCGCCGAACACACAGAATCCGTATCCGGATTTTTATGTCCGATAACATAGACTTCCTTCTGTCTCTTTACTTCCATAATATTGCTTCTCCTTTTAATCAACCTAAGCGTATTTTAGCATATATATACCGTTTCCACCGTATTTTTTTTAAAACAAAAGCTCTGCCCGGATTTCCGAACAGAGCTTGTCTATCATGCTTACAGACGTTTCAGCAACGCTTCTGTCAAATCTTCATATCCAGGTTTTCCGAGAAGCGCAAACATATTTTTCTTGTAGCTTTCAACGCCCGGCTGGTTAAATGGATTTACGCCAAGAACGTATCCGCTGACGCCGCAGGCGAACTCATAGAAATAGAACAATTCACCGAGATAGAATTCATTCTGCTCAGGAATATGCACCATCAGGTTCGGAACGCTGCCGTCCGTATGTGCAAGAACCGTGCCGTTCATCGCACTCTTGTTAATGAAATCCACATTCTTTCCGGCCAGATAATTCAAGCCGTCCAAATCCACCGGTTCTTCTTCAATCAATATCTCATGTTTTGGAGTTTCCACTTCCAGAACCGTTTCAAACATAATCCGGGCGCCGTCCTGAATAAACTGTCCCATGGAATGTAAATCGGCCGTCAATGTCACAGACGCCGGGAAAATACCTCTCTGGTCCTTTCCTTCACTTTCTCCGTAAAGCTGTTTCCACCATTCACCGATATATAAAAGAGACGGTTCATAGCTGCATGTAATCTCTATGGATTTTCCTTTGCGAAGTAAAATATTGCGGATAGCCGCATACTGTAAAGCGTCATTCTCTTCAAATGCATTTTCAAGGCAGCGTGTTCTTGCGCTGGCCGCACCGGCCATCAACTGGTCGATGTCCGCACCGCTGACTGCGATTGGCAAAAGGCCAACGGCTGTCAATACGGAGAAACGTCCGCCAACATCATCCGGTACAACAAAGGTTTCGTAACCCTCTTCTGTCGCCAGGTTCTTTAAAGCGCCCTTCGCTTTGTCTGTGGTACAGTAAATACGTTTCGCCGCTTCTTCTTTGCCATATTTTGTTTCAATCAATTTCTTGAAAACACGGAAGGCCACGGCCGGTTCTGTCGTCGTGCCGGATTTCGAAATCATATTGATAGAAAAATCTCTGTCTCCGATGACATCTATCAGGTTGCTGATGTAGGAGCTGCTCAGGTTGTTTCCCACGAAATAAATCTCCGGTGTCTTACGCTGTTCTTTTGGCAGTATATTGTAAAAATTATGCTGTAAAAATTCAATTGCAGCTCTCGCTCCCAGATAGGAGCCGCCGATACCGATGACAAGCAAAACGTCCGAGTCGCTCTGAATCTTGGCCGCCGCTTTCTTAATCCGCGCAAATTCTTCTTTGTCGTAATCTACAGGGAGGTCAATCCAGCCCAGGAAATCATTTCCTGCACCTGTTTTGCTGACGAGAACTTCCTTGGCATCCCCAACCAGTTTTTTCATCAATTCCACTTCATCAGCACGAATAAACGGCGATGTTTTCGAATAATCAAATGTAACCCCTTTTGCCATAGTGTTTACCTCCATAGTATTTAAATATTCTTATCTATCATAATACCAAATTGACAGTATTTTATCAATGATTTAATCATTTTTCAGCACAAAAATTCTTTCAGAACGTCCTCCACAATTTTTGCGTCCACCGCATCATTTTTATGGTTTAAATCGCCATCTTCATAGCCTTCATAGAAATACTGACCGCCTCTTTCCCTGCGCCGTCCCGTCCCGGATGCGGCAATCTCCTGAAGCGCCCGCTTATATTGCTCCGGCGATACCTTTCCCGCCTGAGCTTTATAGTCCTGAGAGAGCTTATTGCCGAGGTAATTGTCCACATAATCGGAAATACTGTCGGCAAGCAATGCTTCTTTTCCGTTAAAATCCATAAACATCAGCAGACCGCCCAGGACGACAATCCCCAAAACCGACATTCCAAAGATAACGGACATCCGGTAAAGGGCCTCGCCGCGGGTCCAGCGATACATCAGGCTGCCTCCGCCGACCGCCAGCATCGCCGTCATCAGGAGATAGGGCAGGCGGCTCCAGCTTTGCAGAGAAAACGGTCCCACACGGTATTTTTTTATGTAGCGTCCAATCAACGCCCGGGTATCCTCCGGGTGCATACCGATTTTGTAATAACTGGTCACTTTGAGTTTAATGTATTTAATGAGCCGCTGGTTCGACGTTCCCATCAAATCAGCTTCACGTATCAATCTTTTGTAAATTCTTCCCGTCATCCATAGGGTGAACAATCCGGCCGCCAGCAGTATGGCTTCCGCATACATTGGAATACCTTGTCCCAAAAACCAATTTCTCATTTTGTGAACTCCTTTCGTTGATAAGATAGCTCCATTATAATATCAACAAAAAGACAAAATCTATTCAAATTGGTCGGGCATATTTTACATATTTCTCACCCCTCCGGCCGCCGGATTTACATATTCCGCAACATTCCCGTTACCAGACGCACCGTATGCTCAATCGCCTTCATTTCAAATTCACTGTAATCCATTTCCGCACTGCCGTCCGCTTTATCCGAAATCGCCCGGATAACCACAAAAGGCACATGGTTTAACCAGGCCGCCTGAGCAATGGCTGCGCCCTCCATTTCCGTACAATATCCGTCAAAAAGACGAATCAGCCGTTCTTTCACATCATGGTCGGAAATAAACTGGTCTCCGCTCACAACCCGTCCCCGAAATACCTGAATATCCGGATTCACTTCACGGCAGACCTTTTCGGCCAGTTCCACCAGCGCATCATCCGCTTTAAAGACAGAAGTTTCCATTCTTGGGATAATTCCCGGCTCATATCCGAAGCCGGTAGCGTCCATATCATGCTGCAATGCATCTGCCGAAAGCACAATATCCCCGATATTGATAGCATTTTTCAGACTTCCGGCCACCCCCGTATTAATGATTGCTTCCGCCTGAAAAATGTCGCAAAGAATCTGCGTGCAGACGGCCGCATTGACTTTTCCAATACCGCTTCGAACAACAACGACCGGTTGTTTTTCACAAATTCCCTGACAAAATTCCATCCCGGCAATGGTGCGAAGCTCCTGAATCTCCATCTTTTCCTTTAAAGAAGCCACCTCTTCTTCCATGGCCCCGATAATTCCAATTTTTCTCATATTCTTTCGTCTCCCGTTCTCAATCTGTTTTAAGTGCGTCACCAGGTGTTCACATTATATCACAAACCTTTTCTTATTCCCATGAAAAGTTCATTTTTTTACCTGTCCGCTCCGGGAACTTCAAAATTTTACTGGCTTATATATAAGGCTTCTGCTATAATAGTGTGGAAATAAATTTAAAACAGGAGTGATTTACATGCGTCATATCAATCAACATACATGTTCCAGAGCCGTAGATTTTGAAGTTGAAAACGGCATTGTTACCAGTTGTCAGTTCATCGGAGGATGTGACGGGAACACCAAAGGCGTTGCCGCCCTCGTTGTCGGCCGCCCGGTAGATGATGTCATCCAGCTTCTTTCCGGTATTGATTGCGGCGGCCGCGGCACATCATGTCCGGACCAGCTTGCCAAAGCTCTGAAAGAATATAAAATATCCGGTTCCACTCAGGAGGTCTGAGAAAATGAAAAAAATTGTCCTGACGGGCGGCGGTACGGCCGGTCACGTCACACCGAATATTGCCCTGATGCCCGCTTTAAAAAAGGCTGGTTATCAGATTTCCTATATCGGCTCCTACGACGGTATTGAACGGCGGTTGATTGAAGAACTGAACGTTCCGTATTATGGTATTTCTTCGGGAAAACTCCGCCGATATTTTGATGTAAAAAATTTTACTGACCCATTCCGGGTTGTCAAAGGATTTTTTGAAGCCAAAAAATTAATAAAGAAACTGAAACCGGATGTGGTCTTTTCCAAAGGCGGTTTCGTATCCGTACCTGTCGTTCTTGCCGCCAAAAGCTGCAAGGTTCCGGCCATTATTCATGAATCGGATATGACCCCCGGTCTGGCAAACCGGCTGGCTATTCCTTCCGCCTATAAGGTCTGTCACAATTTCCCGGAGACTGCCGACAATCTTCCGGAAGGCAAGGCGGTTCTCTCCGGCTCGCCGATTCGTCAGGAGCTTTTGAACGGAAACCGTTTTAACGGGCTCCAGCTCTGCGGATTTAATGATGAAAAGCCGGTAATCCTCGTCATCGGAGGAAGTCTCGGAGCAGCCGCCATCAACGAGGCTGTCCGAAAGGCCCTCCCGGTCCTTCTGCCGTCCTATCAAATCATTCATGTATGCGGCAAAGGCAAGGTCGATACCTCGATTAAAAATCTGCCCGGATATATTCAGTTTGATTATGTCAAGCAGGAACTGAGCGACCTTTTGGCTGCGGCAGACCTGGTAATTTCCCGTGCGGGTTCTAATGCCATCTGTGAATTTCTGGCATTAAACAAGCCGAACATTCTGATTCCGCTTCCGGCATCGGCCAGCCGCGGCGACCAGATTCTCAATGCGGCTTCCTTCGAAAAGCAGGGTTTCAGCTATCTTCTTCCGGAAGAAATGGTTACCGATGAATCCCTGGCCCGGGCGGTAAACGAAGTCTATGAAAACCGCGAGACTTATGTTCAGGCCATGAAAACCAATACGGCCTCCAACGCCATTGATATTATTGTCAATCTGTGCGACGAAGCCGCCGCAGGCCATAAAAAGCGTAAAAAATAAAATTCTGTAAAATAAGGCGTCCTTTTTCAATACATTCCTAAACGTATGAAACAGGGCGCCTGTAATTATTCTTTGATTTTCTCCGCAGGCGTAAGCGGGAAAATTAAAATAAACTTTGTTCCGATTCCCGGTTTTGAATACACCTGAACGGCGCCGCCATGGGCGGTAACGATATTTTTTACAATGGTCAGGCCCAGGCCGGTACCGTCGGCTTTATAAGTGACAAAAGGCTCAAAGATTGTGGACAGACGGCAGGCGTCCATGCCGCTCCCCGAATCGCTGACCGTAACAATCAAGCGGTTCCAGCGGGATTTTACGTCAATGACAATCTGGTCGCCGCTTTTCGTCGCTTCCAGCGCATTTTTTATCAGATTTACAAACACTTCCCGGATTTTCAGGGAATCGCCAAACAGTATTTTCTGTTCGGTTTCAAAATTCAAGGTTAATTCTTTGTTTTGGAATTGGGCCGAGGAAGAAAAGGAAGAGATAATATTTGTCAAAAATTGTCGAATGTCTATTGGGGAATAGTTAAGTGTTTGACATGAATTTAATGAAGATAGCTCGGAAAGCAGTTGAGACATATAATTAACATCGAGGAGAAGCTGGGACCACAAAGGGTCGGCGGCCACTTCCGGATGATGACGTTCAATTAACTGTAACGTACTATGAATCAGTGTCAGCGGATTTTTTAATTCATGGGAAATCGTCGACAGGGAAAGCACCGGCTGTTCGTGCATAAGGGTCTTCCTTTCTAACTTTTTTTCCAATTTATCATAATTTATGCGGCGAATCAAATATATTTGCCGGACATTTCCCGACAAAAAGCGGCAGCGGCCTTTAAATTTATTTTGAATTCGGAATAGACATTTCGAGGAAGGTGAACTATTATTAAAGTATCTCGATATTTTATATCGTAAGGATTGGAGGATTTTAAACAATGGATAACAATTGTATTTTTTGTAAAATAGCAGGCGGGGAGATTCCTTCCTCAACAATTTATGAGGACGACATGTTCCGGGTCATTCTGGATTTATCTCCGGCCACCAAAGGACATGCCCTGATTATCCCTAAAGAACACATGGCTAACGTCTTTGAAATGGACGAAGCAACGGCCGGAAAGGTTTTTGTTCTGGCCTCCCGTATCGCCAAAGCAATGAAAGAAGCACTGCACTGTGACGGTCTGAATATTGTTCAGAATAACGGAGAAATCGCCGGTCAGACGGTTTTCCATTTCCATATGCACGTGATTCCCCGTTATGAGGGAGACAACCAAAATATCAATTGGGTTCCGGGAACATCGGAAGCCGCCGAAAGAGACGCTGTTGCAAACCAAATCAGAGCCGCTTTAAACAAATAGCAGGGAGACTTACCCATGAAAATTAATCTTCAAGAAATCAACAGCCTGTGCGGCAAAGATACGCAAAATCACGCTTTTATCCGCGGCATGTGGATTGAACCCGGCGCCATTTCCAAAATACCTGAAATCATGACGCTGGAGGGCTGGAACGAACCGGTCATTATCTGTGACCAGAATACCTATTTTCTTGGCGACACACTTCTGGAGGCCATGGACAATTATGATTTAATCTGCCTCGACCCGGAAGACCTGGCCGCCGATGAACGCAGCGTGTCCCTGGCTCAGAATAAAATTCCTGCGACAGCGGACTGTATGATTGCTCTTGGCAGTGTCACCATCCATGACATTACCCGGTATTTAAGCCGGCAATATAAGCTGCCGTTTATTTCTGTGCCGACAGCGGCCAGCGGAGAAGGCTATACAACCTGTATTTCCGCCGTCATCCACAAGGGTATTAAGGGAAACGTCATGGCATCCGCACCGTCCTATATGTTCGCGGATACGTCGATTTTCGCCGCTGCGCCTGCGCGCCTTACGGCGGCAGGTTTCAGTGACCTTATGGGTAATTACGTTGCCATGGCCGATGCCCGGATTACGGCCGCCATCACCGGAGGCTCCTTCAACCGCCGCCTGTATGCGCATGAAACCCTTGCCATGCAAAAGGTGATTGAACACATCGACGAACTGGCCGCAGGAAACCCTTCCGTCTGCGAACAACTGCTGTATGCCCTGATTCTGCCGGATATGGAAATCGGTTTTTACGATGCCGCGCGTCCCCTGATGGGTGCGGAACACCATTTATCCCGTTATCTGGACATTTCGGTCGAGCAGCCGAAGCTGAACGCGGTACACGGCGAAAAAGTCGGCGTCGGAACCCTTCTTTGTCTGAAAGCCTACGAAAACTTCCGGACGGCCCTGAAAAATCACCGGCTTGTTCCGGCGGCCCGCTATCCGTCAACCGAAAAGGAAATCCGAAAGGGGTTTTGGAATACGGAGGTACGGGAGGCCGTAGCCCTGCTCAACACACCGGACCCAATGGCAGATATTACCGCAGAACAGGTACTTGCACATGAAAAGGAAATTCTTGAAATTCTCGATGAACTTCCCGCCTCTTCCGGGATTGAAGCCTGTTTCCAGAAAATGGGCTGCAAAACAGTCATTGAAGAGCTTGGCATCAGCGATGATATGATTCGCCTGGCGATGATATATTCCCCTTATGTATCCCACGATATCACTTTGCTGCGCCTCATGAAATTATTCGAAAAATTTTAACACCACTGGCAGACGAATTCCAGGTCTGCCAGTTTTAATATGTCCCCGGAATAGAGTCTGCACTCTGTTCCGGGTTTGAGACATTCCCCATTACGGCTCGTTCCATTCGCCGAGTTCATGTCCGCGATTCTTACTTCTTTTCCGTCACCCTCCAGCCTGGCATGAATCCGGCTGATAGTCGGATAATCCAGGCACATATCCACCTCCTCCGGTGCCCTTCCAAGTAAAAACGGAAAGTATTCCACACGGATGGCGGGTGCGCCGTTATCACCCATAGGAATCAATACAAACGTCTGATTTTTATTCTTTTCTGTTGTTTGATTTAGGACTTCCGTCATTTCTCCCAGATTAGGACAGGTATCTCCCAGATTTGTTTTTTCGCCGTAAAAATCTCCAAAAATATCTTTATCTTTTTTCTTTCTCCCCGAAATTATTTTTTTCAGCCCTTTGGCCAGATTATCCGTCCATCTGCGCTTTTTAACCTTGTTTTCCTTCTCTGCTTCCCAGCATACGTCTTCCTCCCGAACCACCGACGAAGGCGAATCCCCGGCTTCTGTTTTTTCCAATTTCAATATTTCCATAAGTTCATCCGGAAAACAATTCTCTCCATGAACCTTTTGATAAAAGGTATACGCCCACAGCACGGCTTTTTCATTCCCATAATCCACATAATTCAGCCATTCCTCCGACAGCTTCTCCATTTGATGCCAGAAATTCTCCCCGTATCCCGGAATATAAATATATTCCCAACCCTTAGTATTTCCAAAAATATAGGCCATTTCAACAACCAGATTCGATGGCTCCAAAAGATATTCATCGATGGTCTCCATCACCCGGACCAGCGACTTAATAAAGCTTTCCATATGCTCGCAGGTCATACGTTTTCCGGACAGGCTTTCCAAAAAAGAGCTTTGGTGATTCAGCACATAGACCAGCCCCTTTTCTTCATTTTCTTCAATCTCATAAAAGGTAATTAATCCGGGAACCGTCTGCTTATATAATAATATTTCTTCATATTGTTCCCCATAATGCCCCTCTCTGTCAACCCGCAAATACGTGTTCTTTAAGTCTTTATCCCGGCGGTTCTCACGATTCATCTGTACTTTCCCCCTGTGTCTCCTGTTTTTGTCTCGGCAAATCCCCGCTCCGCAAAACAACGGACGAGGCCCGGACCCTGCACGGAACGTTATATCTTCCAATTTGAAAATCTGAATAAATCTCTATTTGCAGCTCCCGTCCCGAAAGACTTTTTGACACATTAATTTTCTGAAGCTTCCCGCAGAATAACCGACCGGCCAGCATCCGGTAGCCTTCGTCCTCTATTTTGTCAAAATCCACCGTTCCGGCCTTTTTCATGGCCTCATAATCCACCTCACGGATTTTCGGATGTACATATTTTCCTTCCCAAAAACTCCCGTACAAAGCCAACTCATCCGCCGTACTCTGCATCAAAGCCCTGTCATGACCATAAAAGCCAAGCATAACTACAAAACCAATACACAAACATATAAGACTGACAATCACTGTGCCTTCCACCGTATAACTTCCACGTCCTTTCCATTTCATAAATACCTTCATAAAAACCACGCTCCAACATATCCAAGCGCCAGGAAGGGAACAAAGGCCACCTTTGATTTCCGGTGAAGCCGCCCCGCCGCCATCATTCCGATGGAAAACATAAGGATACCGCCGCCGGAAAGCATCAGCATCCGGCAGCAAAAGCCAATTCCCTCCAGCGCTCCGACACCTATAATCAGCAGGCAATCCCCGTCGCCGATACAATTTCCGAAAATCCGGCCAAGCAAAAAAAGCGCCGTCCCCGGAATAACTCCGAAAATCCATCCATTCGTTCCTCCTCCGGCAATTATCTCCGTTACCAGCCCGACGCCAATCAATCCCAGCGCCGGGAGCATCGAAATCTGCTGTTTCCGTATATCTTCATATATCGGATAAAAAACCAATGCCAGACTGCATATGTGTGTTATCATCACGTTTTAATCCCTTTCCTCTCCACAGCGGCTGCACGGCGCATAGCCGCCGGATATGGCTTCCTCGACGGATACTCTTTCGACACTTCGTTTCAATCCGCTGCACCCCAGTCGGCTATGGTAACACTCGCCCGATTCTGTCACATAAAATGTTCCGGTATAATCTTGGCCGCCCCGGACACATTTTTCGCACGGCGGATATTGTCTGGCCTCACTTTCGCCGACCATATAAATTTTCAAATGAATATGACTGCACATCCGGTCCCTGTGGTATACCCGGCCATATTCCGTCACATAAACATTCTCTCCGTCTTTTCTAAAACTGCCCGTATAATCCTCCGGCGCATACCCGGTCCACGCCCGCGCGCAGACCTTATTTCTCAATGGAATTTCCGGTATGGGTATGAACCCTTCAAAGAGCTTTACCCGATACCGGACCTGGCATCGAATCCATCCGCCTCCCATCAATATTTCCGACCCGGAAAGATGATAAGCCGATATGGAAGCAACTCCACCGCTATCCATGTTTTCCAGGCTCTGGAGACCAAGCCAGACCTTTGCCAGTCCCCCGCTTTGTACCGCAGTTTCCTTTGTTCCGGCCTCCACGGCCAACGCAGCGACCGTATCCGACAGCGATTGCTGTACCATTTCATGCACCCGCACCACGGAGGTGAGTGCGACGAAGGCCAGCCATACAAAAAGTACCAGATGAAATACCAGAGCCGCCTCAACCGTCATAGAGCCCCGAAGAGAGTGACGGCAGAACGCCCTTTTGACGCAGAGTGTGTATGTTTTTTTGGTAAGATTTTTATTGACATTCTTTTTATATAAAGCAGGTATCGCCTTTTCGTTTTTATTTTTTATGAAATACGTCTCAAAGGGCATCCCGTCCTCACCCCCTTCTGTTAATAAGATAATGCGGCCTGTACCCGACCTTCCATCCCCAAACCGGCTTCGTAATAAAAGACTGCCTGTACGCCATAAATACAGTGTGACATATGAAAATTTGCGTATTCGGGAAGCAAACGGATATTTTTTTCCATCAGATGGGTCATCCGGCGATATTTGGTATCCCGTTTCGTCAGCAGTAAAAGCATTTGAAGATACCCTTCATAATCTATCCCTTCTTTACCATCATTCCCATCCAAAACACTTCCATTCAGGCGCAGCATTTGCTCCCAGGACAAATACCAGTTCTCTTCGTTTTTCATCAGCGGCACTTTCCCGCCCTTTAAAAGCGTCCGGCAATCCGCCAGGGCCTCGGCGAAGGCCCAGGCACTTTTTAAGAGAAATGAAACCACCTTCACAAACTGGGGAATCAACAGGGCCGCCGACAGCAACGCCGCCGTTTCTTCCACCTGCATGCCCTTTTCCGCGGACATAAGAATATGCGATAAATTCATGACGCTTCGAAAGGCAATCAATTTCCACAAAACGGTTTTCAGATTCTCCGCATCACTTTCATTTCCGGCAATCATATACTCCACCTCATAATCCAGAACCCGCTCATGTTTCACACGGACCTCTTTCGACGCGGCGTTTTGAAAAACGTCCATAATATACATCTGAACGGCCCCATCCTCTGCCATTTCCCGAAGTCCCGCCTCCGGTTCTAAAATGCCGTCCCATTTTCCCATCAACGCCTGAACACTGGCCGCATCTTTAAAATCAACGGTTTCCCGGATACGCCGGCCGGCTTCCGGGAAGGAGACATCCGTCATCGCACAGCTCTTTTCCGACACAGTAAAATCTTCCGGGCAAGCCGCCGCCAAAATTCCCTGATTCCATATTTCCATGACAAAATCTCTCGGGTCTGTCACCGTTTCTGCGGGCGACGGTAAATTTTCATTTTCCGGGCTGCCGTTCTGCGGCTCGTTCTCAGTTTCGGACCTGTTTTGCGCAGCTTCGGCCTCCGCCTGTTCCTGATTCAGAACAAGTATCTCGTCACTTTTTTTACGCTGCCATTGGTTCATGATATATTCAATGCCGTCTTTCAGAACCGCGTCCGCCCGGTTTAAGGAAATCTCCCTCAAGAAAAAATCCCAGTCGCCGTCAATAAACATTGTAAATACAGGTTCGTCGATACGCACCCGGCCGGCGCCCGCCATTCCCAGAGAAGTTTCCATATTTTCGGCAAATACTCTTTGAAGCCGTTCTTCCAGAAATTCCTCCTGAAAGATTTCCTGTCCCGCGCCTCCGTCTACCGCCAATATCTGATAATAATCCCGAAGGGGCCTCTGATACTCCGCTAAAAGACCGGATACGCTCAGGGCCGCCGCCCGTTGGGCATCGGCCCTTCGGGCGTAAAACAATGCGGAACGGTACTGGGCCATAAGCAGACTTACAACAATTATAAAAAGCAAGGCCATAAAGACCGTCACCTGGCCCGGCCGTTTACAGGCTGTCATATTCCGGCGCTCTGGCTGGTAATCCGGCTGAAAATATCATTGACCAGTTCTGTCAACTGGGTCTTAAAAATCAACACCAGGCCAATTAACACGACTAATATTAATATTATTTCCACAACGCCGACCCCGTCGTTATCTTTAAAAAATTTTCGTATGAAATCCATAAGCTTTCCTCCTAAAAGTTCATCGTTAAAAATGCCGGTATCATTAACACGGCAAAAACAACCGTCATCAATAAAATCATTGGTAAAATCAACCGGTTTCCCGCCTCTTCGGCCGACTTGCGGGCATTTTCTCTGCGCAAAACCTCCGCTTCCGCCACTTCTTGTATAAGCAGTTGATTCATTCCCCTGGCTCCCCGTTTTACCTGCTGAATCAGCAGGGACGACAACCGGATATACCCTTGGGTTCCACAGCGTTTTCCAAAGCTTTCATAGGCTTTTAATTCGGGAATCCCATAATTCATTTCTCTGAGAGCCATCTCCATTTCCTCGTATCCCCACCGGCTTTTCCCCGTATTGCTCCGCCAGCGCTGATAATCGGATATTAGCTTTTCCCAGGCAGCTCGGACTGTCATTCCAGAGCCAATCATCAGCACAAGCCGGTAAACAATCTCCGGATAATCCTTTCGCAGTTCATCTTCTCTTTTTTTTATCTGATGTATATGCTTTTCTTCCTGCGAAAAATACAGTAAAATCACGCACAAGTTTCCAAAAACAAACAGTTTCGGCCAAACCGGAGTTTTTTTGTCATACCACGTCAGCATGACATTTTCCACATTTTCAGGAAGCGTCAACACCTCCTCCGAAGCCTGCTCGGCCTGCTTCGCCTCCACAAGCTCCAATACCGAAGCCTTAAGCATGGTTCGCTCATCCCCGTCCAATCGAATAACCCTGACCGGATAATCCACCTGCCGCTCTTCGGTTCCATAACACAAAATTGCCCGAACCTGCGTATCCAGCGGCGCCTGCCCGAAGGCCTCTTCGGTAACCGTTCCATCGGTTCGAATCCAACGATAGCTCTCCGTTTCCCATCGGACCGTCAAACCAAGTTCTTCAATCCGTGTCGGAAAATACAAATTCTCCGTCACATTCTGCGCCGACAGGTTATCTCCCAGCCATACGCTGTCCAGCCAGGTCTTTCCCTGTTCAAAGGCACTTTCCAGCTCCTCCGCCGTATACTGACGTTCCCGTAATAAAAAATCTACGGGAAAACTTTCTTCTCCGGTTTGTATTTCCATATGTATTTCCGAGTCCCCTTTTCCCGGCGGATTTCTTTCCAACACCCGGATTGGCTCATTGCCTGCGGCGCGGCTTCTCAGCCAAAAAGCTGCGGTGACCCCTCCCACCGCAATAAAACCGGCCGCCAGCCACTTTTTTCGTCGTTCCATTCGGATATCCCCCTCACACATCCTTTAATTTTAAAATTGTCATACCAAGATAAAACGCGCTTACATAACATCCCAGGCAAACGGTCATCAGCAACGCTCCCATCACATTCCCGTACAAAACAGACATGAACTCCGATGAAAAAATCCGCATATAAACGATGATGCCTGCCGGAATCCCACACATAAACAAAAATTCATTTCGTTTCGCCCCAATCAGCCCTTCAATTTCATAGGTAGTTTCAATCCGTTTCTGAATTTTTTCCACGCTGTCCCGGACAAGAAGGGCCAGATTGCTTCCCTGTTTCTTTCCAAGAATAAGAATCTGGACAAAGTTTTCAATATCATTGTCCTGACACCGGGCCGCCATTTCTTCAAGGCACTGGTTCACCGGAACGTTTCGCTCCATTTTACGGCAAACCAGCTCCAGCTCCAAAACCATTCGGGATTTCTTTCCAAGGCTTCGCCCGCCATCCTCCAGGGCCCGTTTCAGGCTCTGCTCAACCGTCGCCCCGGCCGATAGAGAGCTGTAAATAGATATCATCATATCTTTAAAATCCAACGACATTCGTTTCCGGTATTTATTCTCTTTGTACACACACATTTTGGGGAAAAATATCAGATAACCGGGCCATCCCAGCGCCGAAAAAAGAATT
>CABUAW010000048.1 GCA_902489645.1 uncultured Lachnospiraceae bacterium
TGAATTTCAGAGCTTTTCAAAATCCATTTCATCCTCTGATAAAATTTCTCAATAAGTCTGGATTCCCTAAAAAAAGCCCCGGACGTTTGTCCGGGACCTTACTTTTACGAAACGCGGCGCCGCCGGCGTTTCATTTTATGAAATTCTTCCGTTATCCATCGTATAAATGATATCCGCCAGATTCATCGTAGACTTCCTGTGAGACACAAGAACTACCGTTTTTTCATGGCAGGATTCTCTGAGCGATTTAAGAATAATGCCTTCATTTAATGCATCCAGATTGCTTGTCGGTTCATCCAGAAGAATAAAAGGCGCGTCATGCAAAAAGGCTCTTGCAATACCAATTCTCTGACGTTCACCGCCGGAAAGTGTATCTCCAAGCTCACCGACTTCCGTATCATACCCCTTCGGCAGAGCCTGAATAAATTCATGAATAGATGCCATCTTAGCGGCCTCAATAATTTCTTCCCGGGAAGCCCCAGGCTTTCCAACCGCAATATTATTGGCAATGGAATCGTGGAACAAATAGGTCTCCTGGGTTACATAGGATTCCATATCTCTGAGATTCGCCGTATTGATTTCCCGGACATCCCGGCCGGAAATCAGAATATCTCCCTTTTGACGGTCCCAGAAACGCATCAGAAGCTTCAGGAAGGTTGATTTTCCCGAACCACTGGCGCCGTGAATACCAATAACCTTTCCTTTTGGAATATCCATGGAGTAATCCTTCAATATCTGTTCTTCACCATAGGCAAAGTCCACATGAGAAGCCGAAGCTCCGCAAAACTCCACGGCTTCTTTGCCCTCCACTTCTTCCACCTGAGGACATTCTTCCAAGAGGCTCAAAACACGTTCTCCGCAGGCCAAGGTCTGGTTCAGGTTATTGGACAGACTGGACAAAGCCACCGTCGGTCCGAAGGAACCCATCATCGCAATGACCGCAATCAGCATCTGTTCAAATCCAATACTGCCATTCATATAAAAATGCAGCATTAAAAATAACATTCCAAAGGAGAAAAGCAAAATAGCCATATTCGTCACGGAACGCTGAGACGCTTCCAGACGATTCAAATCCTTTTGCAGCTCTCCCAAATCTTTGGAGCGTTCTTCCATGGCCTGCTTCCGTTTTTCACCGCCGCCATACTGAATGGTTTCATCCAGTCCCCGGAGCGAATCCAGAATAAAACTGTTCAAGTCGCCAAAAGCACTCCGAAACTCCATACCGGATACAGCGCCCTTTCTTCCGTTAATCAGCGGAATTACCGCGCCGACAACAATGTAACCAACCAACGCCACAACCCCGGCCAATGGTGAACAATGACCAATAAATATCACCATAATAAGGGAAGTGACTACGGCAATGGCAATCGGTGAAATCGTATGTGCATAGAAAACTTCCAGAAGTTCAATATCGGATGTAATAATAGAAATCAGATTTCCCTTGTCTCTGCCCTCAAGCTTGGCCGGACATAATTTCCGAAGCGCCGCAAAAACTTTATGACGGATAATCGCCAGCAATTTAAATGCGATAAAATGATTGCAATATTGCTCACCATAATGAAGCACCCCGCGAAGAACCGCCATGATTACAAGAAATATAAAAATCTGTTTTGGTTCCATGGCCGTCAAAAATTCGGTGGTTCCCGGCAATATGGCAATTCCGGCCAGGACCAGCACTTCATGAATCAATGCATATCCCGCCAAAATCGTCAGAAAAATGGCGCACAGATATCCAAGAACTCCAAGAAGAATCGCAATAAACATAATCGGCAGCAACGGACGTACAAGTCCAATCAACTGTCCCATAATGCGAAGGCCGCTGCGGCGGTTCTGTCCGCCCTCAACTTTTTCTTTACTCATACGGCCGCCTCCTTTCCGTAGGCTTCCAGCTCTGACTGATAGCGATACAACTGTTCATAAGCGCCGCCCGCTTCAACTAAAGCCCCGTGAGTACCGGACTGAACGATTTTTCCGTTTTGAAGCATATAAATACAATCCGAATCCACCACATTGGCCAGACGATGCGATATGAGAATAATCGTTTTTGTTTTGGCAAGTTCATGGATGACATCCATAATCATCTCTTCACTTTCCATATCGATGTTTGAAGTCGCTTCGTCAAAAATATATACCGGTGTGTCGTGAAGCAGCGCTCTGGCCAGGGCCAAACGCTGACATTGACCGCCTGAAAAATTACTTCCTTTTTCAAGAACCGGTGTTGCAAGCCCCTGCTGTGCGGTCATAAAGCCAAGGAGATTCACCCGTTCAAGGGCGGCCAGCATCTCTTCCTTCGATGCGTCCGGTTTCCCCATACGGAGATTTTCTTCAACTGTTCCCTTAAACAAATAGCTGTTATGACTGACCAGGGTAATCGTCTTCATACGACTTTCCTCGGTCAGCTCCGAAGATTCCACACCGCCAATACGGATACTGCCTCCGTAATTCCGGTTCTTTCCCATTAAAATCCCGGCAATTGTACTTTTACCGCAGCCGGATGTTCCCACAAGGGAAATAAAGCTTCCCGCCGGCATTTCCATAGAAACGCCTTTTAAAATCTCTCTCTCCGCCTCATAAGAAAAATGCACGTCGTCCAGTAAGACAGCCACTTTATCGGTCGTCACTTTACCGGACACAGCCTCCGGCTCAGGAATATCCAGCAAAGCAAAAATTTTATCACTGGCCGCCATACCGTTCATGGCTATATGGAAAAATGAGCCGAGCAGACGCAGCGGAATAAAAAATTCCGAAGCCAGCAAAATAATCATCAGCGCGCCGCCAAAACTGACATTTCCCGCAAAAAACTCACGTAGAGTCACAATCATTCCGACAGCGGCTCCGCCATAGGCGATAATATCCATGACACTGGTGGAATTTAACTGCATGGTCAATACTTTCATCGTAATCCGGCGGAAACGCTGGGATTCCTCATCCATCTCCACGGCCTTTTGGTTATCCGCCTGATAAATTTTTAACGTCGTTAATCCCTGGAGATTCTCAAGGAAGCTATCGCCCAGCTCCGTATATATCCCCCAGTATTTGTTTAAAAGCTTCTTTGCAAATTTCTGGACCGCCACAATAGATACCGGTATCAGCGGCACACAGACTAAAAGCACCAAACTGGCTTTCCAGTTGACAAAAACCAAAATGACAAACAATGTCACCGGAGCCAAAAGACTGTAAAACAATTGGGGCAGATAACGCCCGAAATAGGTTTCCAATTGTTCCACACCCTCGGCCGCCATCTGAACCACTTCGGAAGTGGCCACACTTTCCCGATAGGAAACGCCAAGGCGCAGTAACTTGTCATAGATTTTCTCGCGGAGAATCCGCTTGACATCCACGCTGGCTTTAAACGAAGCGTAGGACGCCTGCCGGTCACAAAAAAACCGGACGATAACCGCCCCCGCGACAATTGCCGCATACTGCCAGATTTCCTGTGCGGCTAATCCCCCAAACAGCGCTTTTTCAATCAAGACGGATGCCGAATAAATCATCAGCACCTGACAGAGCAACGAGAGCCATTGCCAAAGCACCTGAAACACAATATAGCGTTTCGCATGGGATAGTAGTTTTACTAATCGTGTCTTAATCATAGGTTTTCATTCCTTCTCTTTTCTTTCTTACTGCTTAAAAGATGCCAGACAGCCAGTACTGGATGATAAACTATCATTCTCGGTCCCGAAAAGCGCATTACGACCCTGATGCGCTCCCGCATATCCGGCTTATAGCAGTGGACACGGCAGTTGACGCAAAATGTCTTATTCTCCATAAACGGACATTTTTCGCTGCGCTGCTTCGCATAGTCCACCAATTCACGGCAATCACCACACAGCCCATCCCCTGCTGTATGATGATTCTTCCGACAGTAGAGAGCAATCATTTCTTCGACCACTTTTTGCTCCCTGCTGCGTTTCTTTTCAGCTTTCATACTTAAAATCATAAATTCTCCTATTTAGACAAAACTAACCTTAGCTTACTACGGCGTCACCCGTTTGTCCAGATAGAAAAGCTTTTCGTTTTTGATAATTTTTCTCAATAATATTAATTTCTTTGTGCCGCAATTTTTTCTGCCAAATCATTCAGGTAGAGCCAGCGGTCCATTTTTTCTTCCAATTCTGCTTCGGCGCTGCCCTTTTCCTTCATCAAATCATTAAGCTTCCCCGAATTGGTAGCATTGGCCAGCATATCCTTCTCCAGTCCGGCGATTTTTTCTTCCAGAGCGGCAATTTCATCGTCAATCGTTTCATATTCTCGCTGCTCTTTATATGTAAATTTCAGCTTCACCGGGCGATTCTGCTTCCAGTCCTTCGCCGGTTTTTTGACGGGCTCCACCGTTTCTGTCCGGCCGCTTCGCTCCGCATCCGCTCCCGCCCGCCGCTGTTTTGCTTCCAGATAATCGGTGTAACCGCCCTCGTACTGCTGAAGATGGCCGCTGCCGTCAAATTCAAAAATCCGGTCTGCCACATTGTCGAGAAAATACCGGTCGTGGGACACGGTGATGACAATTCCCGAAAAGGAATTGATATAATCCTCTAAAATCGTCAATGTGGGAATATCCACGTTATTGGAAGGTTCGTCAAGAATCAGCACATTGGCTCCGAGCATCAGAACGGATAACAGATAAAGCCGCCGTTTCTCACCGCCGGAAAGCTTTGAAATCGGCGTATACTGCATATCCGGTGTGAAAAGAAAGCGTTCCAGCATCTGAGACGCCGTAATGCGGCCTTCCTTTGTCTGAACATACTCGCCGATATCTTTAATATAATCTATGACCCTCTGACTTTTGTCCATCTCCGTCTCTTCCTGGGCCAGATAACCGATTTTAATTGTCTCGCCAGTCTCAATGCTTCCCGAATCCGGCGGCTCCAATCCGGCCATCATTTTAATCAGCGTCGATTTACCGCAGCCGTTTGGGCCGATAATTCCAAGGCGCTGGTTTCTAAGAACAATATACTCAAAATCCTGAATCAGCGTCTGACCACCGTAACTTTTACTGACATGATGAAGCTCGATGGTCTTCTTTCCCATCCGTGTCTCCACCGAATCCATAGCAACTGCGGCATCTGACACCGGAGCTTTGCCATTTTTCAAGGCTTCCAGGCGTTCAAGCCTTGCCCGCTGCTTTGTCGTCCTGGCCCGGCAGCCCCGTTTCGCCCATTCCAGCTCCATCCGGAGAATACTCTGGCGCTTGCGTTCCGTTGCCAGCTCCATTTCCTCCCGCTCGGCCTTCAACTCCAGAAACCGTGAATAATTGGCTTCATAGCTATATAATTTTCCATGACTGATTTCCAGAATCCGGTTGGATACCTTATCCAGAAAATACCGGTCGTGGGTGACCATGACAATCGTTCCTTTATAATTTTTCAGATAGTCCTCCAGCCAGGAAATCATTTCCTCGTCCAGATGGTTTGTCGGTTCATCCAGCAAAAGCACGTCAAAATCTCCGGTCAGTACCCGGGCCATGGCCACCCGCCGCCGCTGTCCCCCGGATAACTGGTCCAGCCGGACATCGTAATCCATGATTCCGAGCTTTGTCAGATTGCTCTGAATCTGCCAGTCCGTCTCTGAATTTCCCTCCAGGGCGTAGGAAGCTACTGTCGCCCCTTCCGGAAATTTCGGATTTTGGGGCATATAAGCAATGCGTAAACCATTCTGCCGCACAATCTGTCCCCTGTCCGGTTCCTCAGCATCCGCAAGCATCCTCAGAAGCGTGGACTTTCCGGTGCCGTTAATGCCGATAATTCCAATCTTGTCGCCTTCCTGAATACCGCAGGATACATCGTCAAATATGACCTTATCGCCAAATATTTTATGAATATGTTCAACATTCAAAATATTCATCTGAAAAAATCCTCCTTTGATTACAGGAAAATATATTTTAAAATAAACAGAATCGCCAGCACGTACATGAGGACGCCGATTTTTTTCTCTTTATATTTTCCGGTCAGCAGATGGATGGCCACATAAGAAATGACGCCCATGGATATACCCTCGGAAATACTATAGAAAAACGGCATGGCCGCAATACAGATATAACACGGAATCGCTTCGCTGTAATCTGAAAAATCAATATTGACAATATTCGTCAGCATATAAAAACCGACGATAATCAGCGCAGGAGCCGTCGCAAATGACGGAATCGCCAGGAAAATCGGAGACAATAAAAGTGACAGAGCGAAAAGAACGGCTGTCGTCAACGCTGTCAAGCCCGTGCGTCCGCCCTCGGTCACCCCCGAAGCGCTTTCTACAAAGGTGGTCGTCGTCGATGTCCCCAGAATAGCTCCAAAGGTTGTGCCGACCGCATCCGCCATCAGGGCTCCTTTAATTCTTGGAAGCTTCCCTTCTTCATCGAGCATTCCGGCCTTTGTCGATACGCCGATAAGTGTTCCAAGGGTATCAAATATATCAACAAATAAAAATGCAAAAACAACAACAAAGAAATTTAATGAAAACACATTTGAAAAATCCAGCTTAAAAAATACCGGGGCCAGACTCGGAATGGAGATTCCTCCGCTAAAATCCGGGAGCAAATCATAAAATCCCAGCTCCGGATTCGGTACGTACACCCCGGCCACCTGGCAGACAATCCCGAGAATCCAGGTAATTATAATTCCCCAGAGAATATTTCCTTTAATATCTTTGATAACTAAAATGGCCGTAATGATTACGCCGATAACCGCCAGAAGCACTGTGATACCCACATCATTGAAGGTCGCGTTTACACCGTTGGCCAGATTGTAGCCGTCCACCGAAAATAACTCCAACAATGTGGCGCCGCCGACAACGATATTGGCATTTTGAAGTCCGATAAAAGCAATAAATAAGCCGATACCCACACTGACCGCTGATTTCAGGTTCATCGGAATGGCATTAAAAATAGCCTCGCGGACGTTAGTCACCGAAAGCACGATAAATACAAGACCTTCGACAAAGACGGCGGTCAATGCCGTCGGCCAGGAATATCCCATACCGAGAACAACCGTATAGGCAAAGTAAGCGTTCAGCCCCATCCCCGGCGCCAGCGCAAACGGATAATTTGCAAACAAAGCCATACACAGGGTTCCAATGAATGCAGCAACGGCCGTCGCCGTAAACACGGCGCCCTGGTCCATACCGGCCGCCGCAAGAATTCCCGGATTTACCGCAAGGATATAAGCCATCGTCATAAATGTCGTAATACCCGCCAGCACTTCCGTTTTTACCGTCGTATTGTTTTCTTTAAGTTTAAAAATTTTTTCTAACATTTGCTCTCCCCCGTTATTTATTATTCATCTTCATAACTCAATGATATCTCCGCTGTGAACGTAGGTCAGCTGGTCCCCCATTATCTCTTTCATCGTCTCATAGGGAACCTGGTCCGTACAATGTCCGGTATAAAACCGGCTCTTCCACTGTTTAAGCGCCTTCGCCGTTTCCCGGATAACCGCCAGACTGTCCTTTGAATACCCGTGATGCTGCATCATGTGAAAACCGCTGATGACCGCATAGGGTTCCCGGTTTCGAAGCGCCTTATAAGTATCCAGTATATTTAAAATTCCATTGTGGGCGCAGCCGGAAACAAGGACTTCTTTTTCCCCGCGGCCAACGACCAGATACTGTTCATGGGAAAAATCATCCTGTATATAAGTTTCGCCAACCTTACATTTCAGAGAACGGTTGCCTGAAGGCCAAAGCCGCCGTCCGGTAACATTGGTAAACAAAAATAATTCATCGTCAATTTTTAAATTTCCATCCACAAAAACAACCTGCGGCTCCTCCCGTATTTCCGGTGCAATGCCGATATACCGCTCATTTTTATGCCCTTTATGATAAAAATTCCCAAAAGCCGTCCTTCTTATGTATATTTTGGCTTCTGAATTTATTTTTACAAAGGCGGGCAGACCGCCGCCGTGGTCATAGTGGCCATGGCTTAAAATGACCGTATCCACCGCCTTCAAATCCACACCCAAAATCTCTGCATTATGGATAAAAGCCGCCGTTGCCCCCGTATCCATCACCAATTTATGGTTTTCTGTCTCAATATAAAAGCTCAAACCATGTTCACTGGCACAGCCGCTGCTCCCTTCCGTATTTTCAATCAGATTTATGATTTTCACCAAAATTCCCCCTTAGAATTTTATTATAACACGTAAAACAAAGTGACGACAGGCTATTTTAATGTTAAAATAGAACTAAAAAACGAAAGAAGGTTCCTCTATGAACACCCTTAAAAAATACGCCCCCGCCCTCATCTTTTTGGCCATTTTTGAAACTATTGCCATCACACTGTGGCAGACTCTGGACAACATTTTCTATTTATTTAATTTTACATACATCGGAGGTTTTCTTTGCCTTGGGCTCTGCCTGTATATCAGAAAATTCAAATATGCCCGCCTTGTCGTCCAGCTTGGCGTCGGGCTGTATATGCTCGTTTACCTCGGACTGCTCTCCAATGAAAATATGCAGATTGAGGGCTTTTGGTATTATTTATTTCTGGGTGTTTTTGAAGCGGCCACTATCCATTATGCGGTCGCAAAAATCTTCGGCCCCCTCTTTTTTGGCCGGGGCTGGTGCGGCTATGCCTGCTGGACCGCCATGATTCTGGACCTTCTCCCTTTCAGGCATCCGAATACGCCGCGAAAGAACCTTGGTTTTATCCGCTATATCACCTTCGCACTGGCCTTTCTTTTTGTCGGCGCACTGTTCGTTTTTCATGTCCCGAATCTGGAACGGGTGATGTTTTACAGCTTTATCATCGGAAATATACTCTATTACATCATCGGAATCGGTCTGGCCTTCGCTTTCAGGGATAACCGGGCCTTCTGCAAGTATATCTGCCCGATTACCGTATTTTTAAAACCGATGAGCTATTTTGCACGAATCCGCATTACCGTTGACGAAGAAAAATGTATTTCCTGCGGAAAATGCAAACGTCTCTGTCCGATGAACGTGGATATGCTTGATAACGCCAGAAGCCGTGAAAACGGCACCGAATGTATTCTGTGCATGAGCTGCGTGGATAATTGTCCGAAAAAAGCGCTTCACAGTTGATAATTCTGCCGGAAAGTTCTTGCAAAATCAGGGATTTTCGATAAAATAGAATACGTGCCATTTTATACGAACAACTACAGAAAGGTATTGAAACATGATTAGTGCAAACAATGTGACCCTGCGTTTGGGAAAACGTGCGTTATTTGAAGATGTCAATATTAAATTCACCGAAGGCAACTGTTACGGCTTAATCGGCGCCAACGGCGCCGGAAAATCCACTTTCTTAAAAATTCTTTCCGGAAAACTGGAACCGAGCAAGGGCGACATTACCATGAATCAGGGAGAACGCCTCTCCGTACTCGAACAGGACCACTATAAATATGATGATTTCCAGGTTCTTGATACGGTAATCATGGGAAATGCCCGTCTTTACGAGATTATGAAAGAAAAAGACGCGATTTATATGAAGGAGGATTTCACCGAAGCCGACGGCATCCGCGCCAGCGAGCTGGAGGGCGAATTTGCCGAATTAAATGGCTGGGAAGCCGAAAGCGACGCAGCGATTCTCTTAAACGGCCTCGGCATTGAACCGGACCTTCACTACGCAATGATGCGCGACCTGGACGGCGGACAAAAAGTCAAGGTTCTTCTGGCTAAAGCCCTCTTTGGCAATCCGGACGTCCTCCTTCTGGACGAGCCGACCAACCATCTGGATTTGGATGCGATTGCATGGCTGGAAGAATTTCTCATTAATTTTGAGAATACGGTTATCGTCGTATCCCACGACCGTTATTTCTTAAATAAGGTCTGTACCCATATTGCGGACATTGATTACGGTAAAATTCAGCTCTATGCCGGAAACTATGATTTCTGGTATGAATCCAGCCAGTTGATGATTAAGCAGATGAAGGAGGCCAACAAGAAAAAGGAAGAAAAAATCAAAGAACTCCAGGAATTTATCCAGCGGTTCAGCGCCAATGCTTCCAAATCCAAACAGGCCACTTCCCGAAAACGGGCTCTTGAAAAAATTGAACTGGATGAAATCCGGCCTTCCAGCCGTAAATACCCGTATATCGACTTTAAACCCAACCGTGAAATCGGTAATGAAGTTCTCACGGTGGATGGCATTTCAAAAACTATTGACGGTGTAAAAATGCTGGACAATATCTCCTTCACCCTTGGACATGATGATAAGGTGGCTTTTGTCGGACCAAATGTCAATGCCACAACAACACTGTTCAAAATCCTGGCCGGTGAGATGGAACCGGACGAAGGAACCTATAAATGGGGTGTGACCACCTCCCAGGCCTATTTCCCGAAGGATAACACTAAGGAATTTGCCAGCGACGACACCATCGTCGACTGGATGATGCCCTGGTCTCCGGAAAAGGATGTAACCTATGTCCGCGGCTTTCTCGGCCGTATGCTTTTCTCCGGTGACGACGGCCTGAAACGTGTCAACGTCCTCTCCGGCGGCGAGCGGGTGCGCTGTATGCTCTCCCGCATGATGATGTCCGGCGCCAATACAATGATTCTCGACGAGCCGACCAATCATCTCGATATGGAATCTATCACCGCACTGAACAATGGGCTGATGAAGTACCCGGGCGTCCTGCTTTTTACTTCTCAGGACCACCAGTTTGTACAGACGACCGCCAACCGGATTATGGAAATCACCCCAGGCGGGCTCATCGACAAACAGTGTACCTATGATGAATATCTGGAAAATGACGAACTGGCCAGAAAACGTCAGATTATGAATATGGATGAACAGATTGAAGATGAAATTGAAGAATAATTTTCTATAAAACACAGGCCCTTTATCCGGGGAAACACCGCCAGGTAAGGGGCCTTTCTGATTAAAACTCTTTCTTACTGAAAATACCCACACTGATACAATAAGAAATAATATACATAAGGATACACACCGCAACGCCGACGGCGGCAAATAGATTGGCATGCTGTTCTATAAAGCTCAACACCGTTTCAGGCAGATATTCGGCCGTCCCCAATATGAGAAATATGGGAACCATAATAACGGCCACCATCAAAATCCGCGCCTTCTCAACCCCCAATTTATAAATCAGCGGAAGCAAAATTGAGTAAATAACCAGAATAAGACAAAGCAATACCGCCGCCATAATAGCCGTCAGTATAAAGCCGCTCTCCTCCATCGGATGAATATTATCAATAATAATTGAAAACAGGACGCCCAATATAATGGCGCTTATCCCACAGATAATACATTCGATATATTTTGAGCGTACAACATCCCTCCGGCTTATGGGCATCGTCAAGACATATTTATCCCATTCCGCTGCCGCATCATAGCTCATTCCGGTAAAAACCAGCATACACATACTCATCGTCACCATGGCCTGAAAATAAATAGCGGAATCCATATAGACACTGAGTACGGCAAAAAAGATAAATAAAATCACATATTGTTTCAAATAACGCCGCAGCGTATAAAATTCTTTAACCAATAATCCACTCATATTATTTATCTCCCTTCACTTTAAATAAAAGAATGTCTTCCAGCTTAATCCGATTAATCATAAAGTCCGGATGCTGCTGTTTTAATTTTGCTCGTTGATTTACAAGAATATCATAGCTGTAGGCTCCCCGGCTGATGCCGACAATCATGTTTTTATCAATGGCGTCCGCATCCTCCGGACGGCACCGGACAATACCGTATTCCTCCATAATTCTATCCTTCTCCTCGGATAAAAAAATCGCTCCTTTATGGATAAAAGTAATATAATCGGCCACTTTTTCCAAATCGCTGGTAATGTGAGAGGAAATCAAAACGCTGTGTTCTTCGTCCTGAATAAAATCCTGGAACATATCCAGAATCTCATCTCTGACAACCGGGTCCAGACCGCTGGTTGCCTCATCGAGAATCAGAAGCTTCGGATGATGGGCCATGGCGACGATAATCATCAATTTCATCCGCATACCTGTGGAAAATTCTTTGATGACCTTATTCGCAGGCACTTTAAAAGTCTTTAAAAGCCTCTGGTAATACTTTTCGTCCCAGCTTCGATAAATCTTCCCCATAAATTTACCGATTTCCCTTGCCTTTAAGGTTTCATGGAAACCGGCGCCATCAAGGACGACACCGATATCCTCCCGGATTTCTTTGCCTTTTTTTCGGATATCTCTGCCAAATACCCGAATATTTCCGCTGTCTGCATGGACTAAATCAATAATCGCCTTAATTGTCGTCGATTTTCCGGCGCCATTTTCACCGACAAGCCCCATAATACATCCGCCCGGCACCTTAAAGCTCACGTTTTTTAAAGAAAATCCAGGATAGGTTTTATTTAAGTTTTCTACTTCGATTAAATATTCCATCACTAATCCTCCTCATAGACCATCTGTATAATTTCCTGAAGCTCGCCGCAGCTTATACCGCTGCTCTTGGCCAATCGGACGCCTTCCGTCAATATTTCTTCAATTTTCCGGTATTTTTCTTCCTTCATCATCTCCATGTTGGCATCGGCTACAAAACTTCCTCGTCCAACCATGGTGTGAATGAACCCGTCACGCTCCAGTTCTTCATACGCCCGCTTTGTTGTAATCACGCTGATATGTAAATCCTTCGCCAGGGCTCTCATGGAAGGCAGCGCATCTCCGCCTTTTAATTCCCCCCGCATAATCATATCTTTAATCTGACTTGTAATCTGCTCATAAATCGGTACGTCTCCCGAATTGCTGATAAATATATTCACATTGTTACCTCCAATCTGCCGACACGTCTGCCCGCAAAGCTTTATGATTGTACTTAAAATTTATATTGTATATACTTGATATATACAATATAACATTGTATATATACATTGTCAACAGGTAATTTCAATGGTTGTCTTTTCTTTCCAAAAAAGGTATACTATACTTTGTTAGGAGGATTTTAATTATGACGACAACTATACCCCTTATTCCGCAGATATCCCTTTTGGCTATGGGGTTCACCGGAGTTTTATGTATTGCCATTCCCATTGTTTTACTGATTGTGTTTAAAAGCCGTTTTCAGTTAAAGACGGCGCCATTTTTTTTCGGAGCCATCACTTTTATCATCTTTGCTCTTGTCCTGGAAAGCTTTGCCCACGAATATTTTCTCTCAGGAGAAACGTCTCTCAGCCGGATGATTCTAAACAATCCGTTTCTCTACGCCATTTACGGAGGCCTGGCTGCCGGAATTTTTGAAGAACTCGGCCGCTTCTTCTGTATGATAACCGTCATGAAACGCTCCATGTATCAACGTGAAAATTCCATTCTTTACGGAATCGGTCACGGCGGTGTGGAAGCCATCATCCTTGGCTCTTTTACGATGCTCCAGAACCTCATGATTGCCATTGCCTTAAACGACTACGGCAGTGTGGAGGCCTACGCCAGCCAGGCTGGCAGCGCTGAGGCCACCGCCAGCGTAACTTCGCTGTTAAACACATTAATTGAAACACCGACATCCGCCTATATACTTTCCGGCGTTGAACGAATGGCTGCCCTCGTTTTGCAGATAGCCTTATCTGTTCTGATTTATAAAGCTGTTATACGAAAAAAATACATTTACATATTATTCGCCATAGTTCTCCATGCACTGATTGACGTCTTTGCCGCTTTCTATCAGACAGGCCTTATCACCAATCTGCTGCTGCTTGAGGGTATCGTCGTGATTTATGCCATTGCCGTAGCCATATTTGCTTACCGGCAATATCAGTCGCTTCGCTACGACGAATATTAAATATACGTCAAAGAGAAAAAGGTGCTTTACCCGATTTTCTCAGGTAAAACACCTTTTTCTCTTTTATTTTTCATCAATCGCCGACTCCAAAATCTGTGTTCTCAAAAAGAACCTCCACCGACGGCTCATCCCTGAGCCATCCATATTCTTTGGCAAACCAACGGATTAATTCCGGGTCCCGTTTCACATCGGTTGTATTATCCGTATATACATTGATTGTACCTAATTTAAAGTATTTTCTTAATATCTCAATATCTCTGCGAATCATTTCCTTTGTCTGTCCCTTAATGCCGACCATCAAACACGGGGAATCAAAATAAGCCGCCACCTCCTCCGGTTTTTCAAAATTGGCATGCTTATTTAAATAATTCTCCCGAAAATCATTATCAAAGGTCTCCACACCAATTTTATATACGACAGGGATACCAAAATAGGTGCGCATTTCATCCAACCGGTGCCGGTACATCCAGTGGCTTTCAAAAAACAGTTTCTTTATTCCACATTTTTCAATGACCTTTTTAATATCCTGAAGCGTCTCCTCTGGCAAATCAAAACAACTGGCCGAATCGATAACTTCAAGCACGCCAAACTCTCCGGTGACATTGGAAAGGACTTCCCGGTTCAATTTTACCATTTCGGGGATATTTTTCGAATTGTCATCAATATAATCACAAAAACGGCATTTGCCCCAGGCACAGGGTCTGGCTTTCAGCAAGACAATCTCTCTTTGGTTTTTATTTGTAATCCGGTTATATCGCTCCATTTCTTCCTCCGCGAATTTTCGTTTTCATTTCCGGTGTCATCACCTTTAAGGCCGCCATCACCAATAAAATGGCTATCAGCTTATCGGCATAATCCGTCAATACTTGGACAAGAAAACAGCTCAGTGTCAGATTCATCCCCAGATTGCTCATTAAAACAACCAGATAGGAGGAACCGGAGGAGGTAATACCTCCGAAAAGGAAGGCTGTAATTGCCGCGCTGGCAATCGATGTGGGCAAAGATACGCCCAGTCCGCCGATTGGAAGCCGTGAGCCCTGCAGCCACCTTGTCCGAAACATAAATCCGGCCATTAATCCGGTTAAAATCTGTACCGGCGCATAGTACAGGGAATAAATATCAAAGGTAATACCACTGATAAGACTTCCAAGTACTCCGGTAGCCACACCGTAAACCGGGCCTAAAAGAGCGCCGGACAGTACGGTACCTACCGAATCTAAATAAATCGGCAGTCTCAGATTCAGGGCAATAAAAGCGCCCACAATATTTAAAACAATTCCGAGGGCAACCATGCACTGTTTCAGGGTTGTAAAATTTCTTCCGTCACTCATCGAAGGATTCCCTCCCCTCTGCGGCCAAATAAAGCCGTCATAAACCGGTGCATAAAGCATTGGGAATCCACCTGCGTCAAAACATAACTATTTGCTTTCTTTTTCCAAAAGCCTTTCTCGTCGACAATGCTCTGGCCTACGGATAATCCCTCCGTCTCCACTGTCGTATAGGCCTCAATGCCAGAACATAAATCTTTACTTAAAAAATATCCGACAGCCAAAGGGTCATTAATGACGCAGCCGTCGATACCTTCCTGTTTCTTGTGAAAATCCACATAAAACCGGGTAATTTTCGCGATAAAATCCGCCTTTGCATCCTCCAGATGCTCAAGCGCCCGAATCATACCGGTCGTCAGCACTATCTTGCGGGTCACATCCAGTCCGACCATTTCCACCGTCCGGTTTATATGTTCAAAAACATACCGAGCCGCTTCCGGGTCCACCCAATAATTAAACTCGGCCACCGGAGAACAATTTCCAAAGCTTTTAAAATTGCCGCCCATGGATACAAAGCGTTCCAGATGGTTAAAGGCCTCCGGCTTATATTCAAGCGCCATGGCGATATTTGTAAGAGGGCCGATGGCAATCACTGAAAGCGGGCCTTCGGACAGAGCTTTTAAGATAAAATGGACGCCCTCAGGCAGAGCGGATGCTTTCAAATGGTTATGGGGCCATTCCGCTTCCGAAACTGCCGCAATATCTGTCTCTCCCAGACCATCCATACCATGCGTATCCTGAGCCGTCACCAATGGCCGTTTCAATGGCGCCGCCGCTCCGGCATACACCGGAATATCCGTCCGGCCCATCAACCGGCATACCTTTCTCGCATTTTCAACGCCGATATCCGTCGGTACATTGCCGCAGACAACCGTAATCCCGGCCACTTCCAGTGCCGGCGAGGCCAGCGCATACATCAATGCCAGGCTGTCGTCAATTCCCGGGTCGCAATCAATAATTACCCTTTTTTTCATATTCATTCTCCTATCTTTGTAGATTCTTGGTTTTTTATCCTGGGAAGTTTACGAACCAGTCCAGGGAAAATTTCCCTGATTTTATGAATAACTTAGTTAGTATACCACATTTAAGAATATGTGACAAGCGCCGGAAGATGATGTATAATAAGAATCGGAGGTGCTTCCCTATGAAAATAAAACAAATACTTACAGCCATTGCTCTGACATTATGTATTCTGTCAGCGTCCGTCGTCTTTACATTAAATTTCCGGCCGCTCTACTATATGGATATTCATCACTATAAACTGCCGGAAAATACCGGATACCCGGAAGAGGAAATCCGGCAAAACTATGACGCGCTCATTGATTACAATTCATTTTTCTATCGTGGCGAACTGGAATTTCCAACCCTTCCCATGTCCGAGGAAGGCCGGATTCATTTCGTAGAGGTCAAACGCATCTTTGTATTTATCCAGGCGTTCCTGCTCCCTTTAAGCTTTATTGGAAGTATTTTGGGTATATTCAGCCTGAAAAAACAGAAGCCCGCCTATCTCAGGCTGACTTCTGTTTTAACACTGGCTCTCCCGGCCGTTCTCGGCGCTCTCATTGCGCTGAACTGGGACCAGTTCTTTGTAATGTTTCATAAATTATTTTTCAATAATGACTATTGGATTTTTGACGCCGCCACGGACCCAATCATCCTGCTGCTGCCTGACGGATTTTTCATGCATTGCGCCCTGATGATTTTGGCGCTTATCGTTATCGCCAGCCTTTTATGTCTGGTCATTTACCGCAGACTTGCCCGCCGCCATTCGCCGGCTCCCCGGCCATCGGACTTCTAGTATACCCTGAAAATCAGGCGCAGGCTTGTAAATACAAACACCGTCAGCGCCACAACGCCAACCGTCAGAAGAATTTGATTTCTGCCATGGAAAAGGTCTGTTTTCAACAAATATTTTTCCCGGTAACGGATATACCCTGCGATATGCTTCAAATTCAGAATCAGGGTGGCTATTGTCAAAATCAGGCTAATCCACCAGAAAGCCAACTGGGTTACGCCGGCCACATTGGTCGTCTCACCCCGGGACTTGACATTGATAATAGAATCCCGCGTTGTACAGGTCAGCATATTGCCTTCGGTCACCATATCCGCATGGCCGCCCTCTTCAAAAGCCGCGACATATCCTTTCGGATATTCCATACGATATACAATACCGTCGTTCACAACGGCACTTCCGAGGAATCTTTCCAGATTAATATGGTCCTCATACAGATAAGACCTTAATTTTAACTGTTTTTTCGAGGACTTTCCTCCGGTGAGGACGCTGGTCAATTCTTCTTCATTGGCCGAGCCATCCAAAAATTTTGTTGTTTTTAAGGACAATTCCTCCGGACTGGACGCCGGGATATGAACTGTGTACACCATCATCCCATCATTTTCCGCCGAATCCATCGTCATATCGTCATCCATACGCGCCCGAAGTTTACTCTCAAAATTATCACCGGTCAACGAGGCCTGCTGTGCGTCAAAGAAGAAGCTCAGCGCCCGTTCCAACACCGTTTCACTGTGGATATTTGTATCAATTTCAATTTTCTGAATATCAATTGCATAGGTCAGGCTAATCTGAACTTTATCCGAAGGGCCGACGGTCATATAGATGCTGGTATATTTATCATCATTATCAAATGAATAATTCTTTAAAAATCCGGTCATCGATTGACATTCATTAAATGAATACTCGGAGCTGGTTTTCAACAGATAGACAAGCTCCGTGCCTTCCTTGGCAAAATCCAGGAAATACGAACCGTCCAGATATATGGTGATTTCCTTATGCGCACGGAAAGGGTCGGATTCATCGCCCGTTTCCGCCACTTCAAACGTACAGTTTTTTGTCTGCAGCACCAGATTTAACTGGGAAATCAATGTCTCTGTGTTATATGCGCTGAAACCAATCGTATATACCCGCTGTTCATTCACATTGTTGACTTCATAAACACCGCCGTCCGGCGTCAGTTTTTTGATGGCTGCATCCATTTCGTCGCCCATGTCATAATATACATCCTGGCTGACAATAAAATTCACCGCCACTTTATAAGAACCGTCATCATTCATGGTCATTTCGACAGACAAGCTGTCAAACGCATGCGACTCCATACTTTCTACATGAATCATCGCTTCTGTCTCTATGGTTTCACCGTCATAGATAACCTTCGTATCCCCATCCCTGAAAATATCTGACAATTCCATGTCCTCGAACTGGCTGTTTTTGTCCCTGAGTGCGTCCAAAAGCCATCCGAACAGGTCCTGAGATGTGAAATTTTCCTGAAGCATGTATCCATTTTTAAAAATAGAGTTGGATGCGTCATAATAAATCCCCGGCGTCTTTCCAAGAATCTGGCCAATTTTATTTGTATAGTCGGACAGATTGGCAAATTCTAAGGTCATGGTAATTTCCACGCCATTGTTGACCTGGACTGCGGAACAGAGAAGTGTGGACGGACATTTTTCCGTCACCATGGCCTGAAGCTCTTCCAAATCTCCATTAAAAACCTGGCGAAAAACACTTTCAGAAATCACGGCGGACATCTCTCTCTGTCCTTTAAATTTACTGCTTATTTCGAGAGTCGTGTCGATGCTCATTTTACTATTTCCAACGCAGCCGCAAAGCAGCCACATCATCAGGCCGAGCAA
>CABUAW010000049.1 GCA_902489645.1 uncultured Lachnospiraceae bacterium
AGAAGAATAATATCCGCACCGCCGGCAATGCCTGCGTGCAATGTCAGCCACCCAACCTTATGTCCCATGACCTCCACAATGAATACCCGGCCATGGGAAGCCGCCGTCGTATGAATACAGTCAATCGCATTCGTCGCAATATCTGCCGCACTCTGGAAACCAAAGGTCATATCTGTTCCGTAAATATCATTATCTATCGTTTTCGGAAGGGAAACCACATTCAGCCCTTCTTCCATCAGGAGGTTGGCGGTTTTCTGAGAGCCGTTGCCGCCCAGAACCACAAGACATTCCAATCCTAATTCCCGGTAAGTTTTTTTCATCGCCGCCACTTTATCAAAGCCGTCCGCTTCGATGACGCGCATTTTTTTAAACGGCTGACGCGAGGAGCCTAAAATCGTTCCTCCCATCGTCAGTATTCCTGAAAAATCCGACGGACGCATCACCCGGTAGTCATTATACATCATCCCCCGGTAACCCTCCATAAATCCAAGAATTTCCACATCATCCAGTTTATTATAAAGAACCTTTGCAACACCGCGCATCGTCGCATTTAATGCCTGACAATCTCCCCCGCTGGTCAACATACCAATTCTTCTCATAGCCTTTCCGCTTCCTTTCTGTTTTGTCCTTATCTCCTGTCACTCCGGCAAATCCACCTCTTATGATAAATGATAGACGAAATAAATGCAATATCCTTCCGAAAAAAGAAAAGCTCCCGTCATCCAACGAGAACTTTTATATTTGTTTAAAATCCGTGCATCCTGCTTCGAATCACTCCCACAGACGTTACCTGTACAGTTAACTCGGCCCAGGCACCCTCACGGCACACAAAAGGTCCCGCTTAGTGCTGCTCCATTCCTGACCTGACACGGTTCACGGGTTTCTGTTGCGTAAGACCCGGGCTTCAACGCCACTTATACAGGGCAGCTCCACAGGATATGACCCTCAGACAGGATATCACCCCTGCTGTAGCGGATTGCAGGTACAAGGCACCGCTATCTCCCCGGCTGCACGGAAAAGTTATAACATTGTCGTATCATCCAGTATATCTTGTTTTTATTTTTCTGTCAAGGACTGGCTTTCCTGCTTTTTTCGAGCTTTTTTCAGTTTCCTGAGTTCTCTGAAAAAGCTGCTGAGCATTTCCGAACATTCTTCACCCAGAATTCCGGTCTCCACGGATACCTGATGATTAAACCCTTCCGTCTGTAAAATATTCAAAACAGAACCGGCGCAGCCGGCCTTCGGATTCATGGAGCCGACAACAACCCTGGGGATTCTGGCCTGAACGATAGCCCCGGCGCACATCGGACAGGGTTCCAGCGTTACATACATCGTGCAGTCCTCCAAACGCCAGTCTCCAATCACCTTACTGGCTTTATTCATCGCAATAATCTCCGCGTGGGCCAGCGTATTTTTTTTCAGATTCCGTTTATTGTAGCCTCTGGCGATGACTTTGCCCTCATGGACAATGACACAGCCGATAGGGACTTCTTCAATAGCCGCCGCTTTCTTCGCCTGTTTCAGCGCTTCCTTCATATACTTCTCGTCCTGTGTCATAAATTATTCCCCATTCTTCGGCCCGCTATTTAATAAATATTTGCCCTCATATGTTCCGGAACGCAAACGGCCCGTATGAATCCCCCAGGCAATGCCAAGGCCGACACCGATTAAAATGGCCGACAATAACTGGGAAACCCTGACGCCCGGAATCAAATACAGGCTGTCCGCCCGAAGCCCCTCGATAAAGCATCTTATGGCTCCATAGCCGACCAGATAAAGCACCGTCATCCATCCATCCTTTTTAGCCTTCCGGGCTACGAGCATCATGATAATAAAAAGGACCAAATTGGACGCACTTTCATAGAAAAAGGTGGCCTGGTGCCATTCCTGCAAATTATCAATAAACACGCCATACGGGAAAAACTGCAAATCAGGATTTGTAATCAGATTGCCGAAGGCTTCCTGATTCGCAAAATTGCCCCAGCGTCCGATAATCTGTCCCAGCAAAAGGCTGGGCATGGCAAAATCCATCAATTTTAACAGTGGAAATTTCTGAATTTTACAAAAAACGACCGCCGTCGCCACACCGCCGATGACGCCGCCGTAAATAGCCAATCCGCCTTCCCGGATGGCAAAAATACGGATTAAATCCTGACTGTAATAATCCCATTCAAAAATCACATAGTAAATGCGGGCACAGATAATAGCAATCGGCACGGCAAATAAGACAAAATCAATGATTAAATCTGTCTTATACCCGGCCTTTTTTGCCCTCAGAGCCGCCACGCAGGTGGCCAAAATCATGCCAAATCCAATAATCACGCCGTACCAGGCAATATTGAAACCTTCAATCCCAAACAGATTGTGGATAATAAAACGTTCCATCACATCGACCTCCGTCCTGTAAAACTTGCTTAGTGAGTATATTACTACACTTTTTTCAATAATTCAAATTTAATTTCATTGTACCCACTTTCGTTTTATGCTAGAATAAAAAAAGAACAAATGATTTTAAATTTGAAGAGGGTATACGCATGGAAATCAAAGGACTTGCAAAAACAACTTTATTAGATTATCCCGGACACGTCGCCGCCACCTTATTTGTCGGCAATTGTCAATTTAAATGTCCGTTCTGCCATAATGGCTCTCTCGTGACAAAGGCTTCGCAGCTTCCCAACATTCCGTTGGAAGAGGTCTATGCTTTTCTCGAGAAACGCAGGGGTGTGCTGGACGGCGTATGTGTGACCGGCGGTGAACCGACTTTCCAGCCGGATTTAAAGGAATTGCTTTATGATATCAAGAGTATGGGATATCTGGTCAAACTGGACACCAACGGCTATGACCCGATTCAGCTTGACCACTTATTTAACGAAGGTCTTGTCGACTACGTTGCTATGGATATAAAAAACAGCCAGGGAAAATATGCCAAAACGGTGGGACGAACCGATTTTGACCTGACCCGCATTAAATTATCCGTCGATTTGATTCGCGACAGCGGTCTGGATTACGAATTCCGCACAACCGTTGTCCGTGAGCTTCATTCCATCGACGATATGCATGAAATTGCCCGCTGGCTGGAAGGCTCGATGGCTTACTATCTTCAGTCCTACGTGGCCTCCGAGGATGTTATCATGCCGATTTTTTCCAGCTATTCCAAGGAAGAACTGACCGCCATGCAGGCGTTAATGAAAACTTATATTCCACGGGTATTTTTGCGGGGCATCGACTGACGCGCCTATTTTCCTTAAATACCGGATAACTAAACGCGCGAGGCTGTCGCTTTAACGATTGAAAAATTGATATGCTCCGTTTTAGGCAGACAAGTAAAATAATAAAAACTTGTTTACTTAGAAGGGAGCATATCATTACTCAGTGCGACGGCCCCTATCATCAAAAAATGACGGAGATATTAGCATTAAATACGAACATAACCAGTAGACGGTCCTGCTCCAACTTTCGCTATATATCCACTCTTAACTAACTCTGTCAAAGTCCTTTCCACCGTCACCTTACTTATATCAGGGCAAAGTTCCATAATCTCTTTTTTCGTGATTTTCCCCACTTTTTGGTCTATTATCGCCTTTATCCGGTCAGGTTTTGATAAAGATTTGTTTTTCAAGTGTTCTACACGTTTTTCAAACTCGTTATATGCTTTCAGAATAATTCCGAGGTAGTATTTCACGAAAGGCGCATAACTGTTTTCATTCTCATGCCAACCATCCGAACTTGCCTGCAATGCTTCATAATAAGTTTCTTTTGTTTTTTCTATCAGCATTTCCATACTCACATACTTGCCGACAATATAGCCCGCTTTATAAAACAGCAATAATGTAAGCAATCGGCTCATGCGTCCGTTCCCGTCGTTAAAAGGATGAATACAAAGGAAGTCCAATATAAACATAGGGATTAATACCAGCTTATCCATATGGTCTGCTTCCCATGCTTCCAGAAACCTGCTGCACAGTTCCTCCATAGCGTCTGCGGTCTGAAATGCCGGAACTGGTATGAATCTTGCCTTTTGATTACCTTCGGTATCAATTTCAGCAATCACGTTATCGGAATTTTTATAGCTTCCACCGGTAACCCCCTGCGAATAAGAATACAAATCACGGTGAAGTTGGAGAATAATATTCGGTCTTGGAACAACATATTCATAACTTTCATGAATCGTCGCCAAAACTTCCCTATATCCAGCGATTTCCTGCTCGGAACGGTTACGAGGTTCTGATTTTTGGCGCACCAGTTCTTCCAGTCGCTTATCGCTTGTAAAAATACCCTCAATGCGGTTGGATGCCCCCGTACTTTGTATCAACGCAACTTCAAGCAGCGTTTTCAGTTCGTCAATATTCGCTTCAAGAAATAGTTCCTGTTTTCCTTTATGTTCATGGATACTGGCAATCATTTGAACGATTTCCGGAGTGAGAAGCGTTTCCGGTCGCTTTATATAATCAAATCTTCGCATAAGAATCTCCTTCATTTTTGTTTTATCTCCATCATTTTAGCGTCAAATGATGGATATTTCAATAGGTTAACGATTGAAAAATCGTGAAGCGGCAGCTTCCTTTTTTCTGTTTTTGGGATAAAATCCCGGGAAAATTTTTTGCAGTAGAAAAGGGGCTGCACACTAATTACTTAGTGCAACAGCCCCGCCTTAATTATCTCCGGTCTCCCATATAGAATAATGCAATCGTTCCCGGCCCGGAATGGGCACCGATGGTCGGGCTCACCGGATGAATCAGAAAGTTTTTAATGCCAAACCGCTCTTTTACAAGCCCGGCCACATATTCTGCTTCTTCCAGTGCATCGCCATGACTGATAAATACAATGTCATTTTTATCCCGATAACTGCCAATCGTCCGTTCCATATTATCCACAAGCGCCATCAGTGATTTCTTCCGGCCCCGCACTTTTCCGATAGGAATTAATTTGCCCTCGTCGCTCACATGCAGAATCGGTTTTACATGAATCAACGTTCCGGCCACGGCCGTCAGCTTTGAAACCCTTCCGCCCCGGTACAGATGATTGAGGTCGTCCACGGTAAACTGATGGCAGAAATGCAATTTATTTTCCTCAATCCAGACCGCTGTCTCTTCGATATTTTTCCCTTCTTTGCGAAGCTGTACCGCTTTATGAACAACCAGGCCCTGGCCCAGGGATGCGGATAACGTATCAATGACAATCACTTTATGGTCCGTATATTCTTCATTCAACTCTCTGGCCACCATCGCCGCATGATTATAGCTGCTGCTTAATTCGGAAGAAAACGCCAGATGGAGAACGTCTTTCCCATCTTTCAAATATTTTTCAAACATTTCCTGCAGTTCGTCTGGGTTGGCCGCCATGGTTGTCGGCATCTCGCCGCCACGCATCAAATCATAAAATTCTTTGACTTCCAGCTCCTGCTCTTTGCCGTAGACAATCCCTTTCATATTATAATATAATGTGACCACATCCAGCGCATTTTCTTTGATATAGCTTTTCGGCAAGTCACAGCATGTATCTGTAGTTATTATAAAACTTAAATCACTCATCGCCCCGTCCTCCATATTTATTTTCCTTTCGTTAGTGTCATTCTATCACAGCTCGCTATATTTAGCAACTTCTATGCCGACCATTTTGCCCGATTTGGTCGGTTTTGCCCCTCAAACAAAAGCGCCGTCTACTTCTGCAAGTTGTAAAACACCATATCCACTGTACAAATCAGCACATTTTTATCATCTCTGACTTCTACCAGAAATGACCGGATTTTTCTTCCAAGCTTTTTAGGCTTTGCCTCGGCAATGAGATATTTTGGCCAAAAGGCCGCGTTTAAAAACTGAATATTACTATTGACGGTTGTACAGATTCCCCCCTGGGAGGACGCGGCCACACCGCAAACCGCATCGGCCAGAGTAAACAGACAGCCGCCATGAACCGTTCCTATCGGATTCATATGCTCCGGGCGTATATCCAGCCGGGCCTTGCCGGTGCCCTCGCCTCGTTCCAGAAAACGGACGCCGATATATTTCCCAAAATCATTATTACTCAGCATAACCCCCGTAACGCAGGCCATGGACATTCCCTCTTTATCCGGTATAAGGTTCAAATTGCAAAATTCCGCTTTGCCAATTTGGACGATAACAAGACTTCCCGGCTCACAGCGGAGTCTTTCTTTATCCCACACCAGTTCAAAGCCCTCGTCAAATCCCCATAACGCTATCACCGAACCGCCCATCGCTTCACCGACACGCATTTTCTTTTCCTGTTCCACCCGTTCCATCCGGATAAAGCCGCGGACACCGCCGGCCATGAACATATTAAACACCCGTCCCGAACCGCTCAGTTCAATCTGTTCATACTCCTCGCAGGAAAAGGTCTGGCCCGGCACGACAGATTTGGCCGCAGCTTCACCGCTTGCCACTTCTGCCCGGCCGTCCAGCACCATATGATAACTTGATACGCTTTCACTTCCAAAACGAATGTTCTCATTTTCCTTTAACTGACTTAAGGAAAATCCTATTCTAAAATTTTCATTTTCTAAAGATATATTTTCCGGATACGAGAAAAAAAGTCTTTCTCCCACATCTTTTAATAATATTTTTGTAATTTCCATTTTTACCACATCCCACACCATTATATCTGTTTATTCGTGAAAAAACAATGTTAAAACTTATTATAAAGGCTGGCCATTTTATTTTTTTGTGTTATACTGATTATTGACATTTTTCTGAAAGGCAGGTGGTTTTTATGAAACATCATATAGAAAGTTTTCTCGACGTTCCCGGGCCCGAGCCCTCTGATTTTGTAAAAACTACATACCGAAAAGGAGAATGGCAATGTTTAATAAAATTAATGAATTATTAGAAAACAAGCTGTACATGGAAGCCCGCCGGGAAATCGCCGAGATGAACCCGGTAGATATTGCCGCATTGATTGAGGAATTTCCGGAAAATGAGCGCACTAAAATTTTCCGGCTGCTGCCGAAATCTCTGGCCGCCGACGTGTTTTCCTATCTTCCCATCGAACTTGAGCAGGATATTATCGTTGCTCTGTCCGATAAAGAAGCCGGACACATTCTGGACAATTTGAATGCGGACGATGCGGCGGACCTGATTGACGAAATGCCGGCCAACGTGGTAAAAAGGCTTTTAGCCAACGCCGACCCGGAAACACGCCGGGCTATCAACCACCTTCTCCAATATCCGGACGATTCCGCCGGAAGTATTATGACCGTGGAATTTATGGATTTAAAGGAAAGCTATACGGTGGAGCAGTCTCTTAGAAAAATCCGTATGGAAGGCATTGACAAAGAAACCATCAATACCTGCTACATTCTGAATCCTCACCGGCGTCTGCTCGGCGCTATTTCTCTGCGCCGTCTGCTTTTAAGCGACCCGGTGGAAAAGATGAGTAATATCATGGAGGACCACGTAATTTCTGTAAGCACCCGGACGGACCAGGAAGAGGTCGCCCAGCTTTTCCAGAAATACGACTTTACGTCCATTCCTGTAGTAGACAGCGAAAACCGTCTCGTCGGCATTATCACCGTCGATGATATCGTAGATATCCTGCAGCAGGAAGCCACGGAAGATATTGAAAAGATGGCGGCGATTACGCCAACGGACAAACCCTATATGAAAACGGGCATTTTTGAAACGTGGAAAAAACGTATTCCATGGCTGCTTATATTGATGATATCTGCCACATTTACCGGACGAATTATTTCCCACTATGAAGCGGCGCTGGCTTCTTATGTGGTTTTAACCGCATTTATACCGATGCTTATGGACACGGGCGGAAACGCCGGAAGCCAGGCTTCCGTATCCATTATCCGTGGTCTTTCTCTGAATGAAATTGATTATTCGGACACATTAAAAATTATATTAAAGGAATTACTGGTTGGCATGCTTATCGGCGCCACCCTGGCCGCTGCCAATTTTGTCAAATTACTCATTATTGACCGGGTATCCGTCACCATCGCAATGGTTGTTTGTATGACCCTGGTTGTCACTGTCATATTTGCAAAACTGGTGGGCTGTTCCCTGCCGATTCTGGCAAAACGCCTCGGCTTCGACCCGGCTGTCATGGCCAGCCCATTTATTACCACTATTGTGGACGCATTGTCGCTGATGATGTATTTTAAAATCGCCGGTATGATTCTTCATATTTAACATTGAACGAATCTTTTGCTATGGGCAATGGTAAGATATAATAACTTAAATATCCCAGAGCAACTTTTTCAAAGTATGTAACCCACTCTGACGCTTTCAGTCTTACGGCTGTAAAGCGCCAGTGGGCTATAAACTACTGTATACACATTAGGAGTTATTCCAACTGAATACATCGCCAAAGCTTATATAGAGCCATGCGGCTATCGCATGGTTTTCCTTATACAATCAGAAACTTTCAGTCATTTTTCTTAGTGTGGATTAAATGCATCGCCGTTTCATAGTCCTCTTTACAGACATAAATAATATATTCGTACATTTCATCCGGATTCATCCCCATACTTCCCGTTCTCGCCCTGTCAATACGATGTTGCAAAAAGGTTTTCACCTTATATTCCAATCCATTTTCCGCCAATAGATTCTGAATCCTAATCATTTCCTGTAAAGAAAATGTCACCGCAAGCTCTTGCCGGTTAAAAACTGTCAGCATACATACTCCCCCTTTTGTTCATTATACCATGGCTCCCGGATTTGATAAATAAAATATTATAAAAATATGTTGACAGGCGACATATGTCGTGATACGATATATTTGAAGATGATATATCGTCACTCGACATATTTTAATATTGGAGGATACACATGCCAAGAAAAAATGAGCCTCTTACTGAAAGTTATTTTTATATTCTTCTCTGTCTTTACCATGGGCCGATGCACGGATATGGTATTATGCAAAGAACGTCTGAGCTTTCTCAGGGAAATGTAAAAATCGGTTCCGGCACCATGTACGGCGCTACGGACAATATGATGAAAAAAGGATGGATTCGGGAAACCTTCAGCGAACATCCCGAAGATAAACGCAAACGACTCTATGAACTGACCGATTCCGGCCGGGAGGCTTTGGAACAGGAAATCATACGTTTGAAGCATCTGGTAGAAATTTCGGAAAATATATTCAAGGAGAATTAATGCTATGAAAGATACGATTACAAGCTATAAATTTTATGCCGTATGGGAATATGAACGCGAAGAAAATGACCTGAACGAAGCTTCCAAAAACGGTTTGCAGTTGGTCAACGGCGGTTGTTTCCACTCAACTTTCAAAAAAGACGACAGTGTCCGCTACATTTATCAATTGGACTTTTGTCCTAATATTCCTGACAGGGAGCGTTATATTGAATGTTTCCAGGATGCGGGCTGGGAATATATAAACTCCACCTTTAACGGATGGCATTATTTCCGTCGTCCATATGAATCCGGTCTTTGCCCGGAGGATATTAAAATTTACACGGACCTAGATTCCCTTTATGCCATGGAAAACCGATGGATACGAAATCTTCGCGTCCTCTCCATACTCACTTTGATTTTTGGCCTTTTATGTATCGGAATGGCCATATATCCCCACGGCGTGAGCGACGTACAAAAAACTATCTATGGATTGGAAGCCGCCGCATTGATTATTCTTTCAGTCACCTTTTTTATGGCGCTGAAAAATATAAACCGTATGCGGCAAGGTGAAAAAGCCGGTTTTGTTCCGTCCACTCAAATCACTTTTTCGCTGGTTATCATTCTGGTTCTTTTATGCCTGATACTTATATTTGTTTTTTAAATTCAGGCCGATATTTCATTTCATCTTTCACGATGCCGGGCAGCCTTTTCATCGGTTCCATCGCTTCGAACCGATGAATCCGGCCGGCCGTCGGCACAAATCCTACAAGTTTCTTAATTCGATTCCCCAAACCTTGGTTTTCATTACCCCACATGATACAATAAAATCACTCGGCAAAAAAATAAAGCAGGTGAATATATGTATACAATAGCTATTGTTGATGATGATTGTTATATCGGAAATATGTTAGAAGAGGTACTGGTTCAGGCCGGATATTCGGTTCTGCGCGCCTACTCCGGCACGGAGGCTCTCTTGTTGTTTGAACACAGCCGCCCGAACCTCGTCCTCCTCGACCTGATGCTTCCGGGCCTCTCCGGCGAAGAGATTTTAGAAAAAATCTGTGATATTCCCGTCATTGTCATCAGCGCTAAAATAGATATCGAAAATAAAGTCAACGTTCTGTTAAACGGCGCCGCTGATTATCTGACCAAACCCTTTGATACGGCAGAGCTGCTTGCAAGAATTACCGTACAGCTTCGCACCCGGCGAGTTCCCGGGAACAGTTCTGTCCTTGTTTATGACGGTATTTTGCTGGACACAAAAAGTCACAGAGTAACTGTTGAAGCCTCGGATATCCGATTGACCAAGACGGAATTTGCCATTTTGAAGCTTCTCATGCAAAACCCAAATCAGGTTATCACTAAATCCGTCATGCTGGACCGAATCAGCATGGATACGCCGGATTGTATGGAAAGCTCTCTCAAGGTACATATCAGTAATCTGAGAAAAAAACTCCGGGACGTTAATGGCAAAGACTATATTGAGGCTGTCTGGGGCATCGGATTCAAATTAAGCGATGGAAGCGTTTAATCTTTACGCTTTCTTTACGTTTCCCTTTACCGCCGCCTTAACCTTTCCTATTTAAAATGGTTCTATCAAAATAAGGAGGCTATCTTATGGAATATGTATTGACAACCCAGGCCCTCTCCAAACATTACGGCCATTTTAAAGCGCTGGACAATCTGACGATGAAGGTTCCGAAGGGCTCTATTTATGGATTCGTCGGAAAAAACGGCGCCGGAAAAACAACTTTAATCCGTCTTATCTGCGGACTCCAAGCTCCCTCTTCGGGAGAATACACACTTTACGGGCAGCCAAACACTTCACCCAACCTTTACAGTGCGAGGCGCCGTATGGGCGCTGTCGTGGAAACGCCCTCCATTTATTTAAATATGACCGCCGAAGAAAATCTGAAGCACCAATATATTATTTTAGGTAAGCCTTCATTTGAAGGCATTGGGGAATTGCTTCATCTGGTCGGGCTTGCTCAAACCGGACGAAAAAAGGCAAAAGACTTTTCCCTCGGCATGCGCCAACGCCTCGGCATCGCCATTGCTCTGGCCGGCGACCCGGATTTTCTTGTCCTGGATGAGCCTGTCAACGGTCTCGACCCCCAGGGCATTGTTGAAATTCGCGAATTAATCCTGAAATTAAACCGTGAACGCCAGATAACATTCCTCATATCCAGTCATATTCTGGATGAACTTTCCAGGCTGGCCACCCACTACGGTTTTATAGACAAGGGCCGCATCATCAAAGAAATCAGTTCCGAAGAACTGGAAGCCGCCTGCCGAAAATGTATACACGTCGAGGTTACCGACACAAAAATCCTTGCCAGAGTATTGGATTGTTTTCATCTGGAATACACAATAATTTCCTCCAGAGAAGCCGAAATATACGGGCACGTAGATATTTCTGCCCTGGCCCTCCGCCTTTCTGAAGAAAACTGTTCAATAATTACTATCAACGAAAAAGACGAAAGTCTGGAAAGCTACTATATACGTCTGGTAGGAGGTGAAACCCATGCGTAAATTACTCCGCTCCAATTTTATCCGTTTAAGAAATACGCTGTCCTTCGGACTTGTTTTGGCCTTTTTGCTGCTTTGGAACGCTATAATGCTGTTTTCCACTTATGATGTCATGACAACTTCCGGCAGTCCATTGGCAGTGGACAGCACACTCTTTACATTTTTATTTATTATCGGCATCGCTTTATCCATTCTCATCGGCCTGTTTGTCGGTACGGACTATAACGACGGTACGATACGCAATAAAATTATTACGGGTCAGAGCAGAACCAATATTTATATGGCCAACTTTATCACCAGCGCCGCTACAGGACTTATACTCTGCATCTGGGGGCTTGCGGTCAATCTTGCCATCGGTATACCGCTGTTTGGAATTCCGAAAATTCCCTGGTCTTTCCTTGGTTCACTGTTTTTGGATGCGGTTCTTGCTTCCATTGCCTACGCCGCTATTTTTAATCTGATTAGTATGCTTTGCTCCAATAAATCACACACCGTGATACTTTGTATCCTGACAGCGCTTGTCCTGTTTTTCCTGGCGATTTTTCTTTATTCCGCCCTTTCCCAGCCGGAAATGTATGAAGCCGCAGTCATAACCGACGGGGAAACGCATATTGAAATGATGCCGAACCCCGGCTATCTTACCGGAATGAAACGGGAAATCTACCAATTTTTCATGGATTTTCTTCCGGGCGGTCAATGTGCCCAGATTGCCAATCTGGAAGTCGCTCACCCGGTCCGTATGGGAATCTATTCCATAATTATCACGAGTGTATCCACCCTTCTCGGAATCTTTTATTTCCGCAGAAAGGATATTAAATAAAGGAGTATCTATGATTCCATTTCTTTGTACATTATGTATCTTATTGCTGGCGGGCCTGCTCCTGTGTCTGTGGAAAATCTTCTCTATGCGTCAGGCTGCAGACCAGCTCCGGCTGGAATTTGCCGCCCGCCTGAAAGAAGACACGAATGTGGGCATTGACCTCTCCGTCTCCGATAAGAAAATGAAGCTTTTGGCTGCCGATATGAACCGGCAGCTAAAGCTGCTTCGCAAAGAACATATCCGGTATACGCTGGGAGATTCTGAGTTAAAAAAGGCTGTTTCGGATATTTCCCACGATTTGCGCACTCCGCTGACGGCCATCTGCGGCTACATGGATTTGCTGGCCAGAGAGGAGGTCTCCGATACCGTCCGTGAGTATCTGACCATTGTCAGCGGCCGCGTTCAGGCGCTCAAAGACTTGACGGAGGAATTATTTCGCTACTCCGTAATTATGTCCGTAAATCCTTATGAACCGATGGAAAATCTTTCTCTGACCCGAGCCCTCGAGGAATGTCTGGCCAGTTATTACGGCGCTTTTAAAAAGGCCGGAATCCATCCCACGGTCCAATTACCGGAAAAGGACATCCGACGCTGTCTGAACCCGTCTGCTTTGTCTCGGATTTTGTCGAATATTGTCAGTAACGCGGCCAAATACAGCGACGGCGATTTCTCCGTCCGTATGAATGAACATGGTACTATGCGTTTTATAAACCATGCGCCCGGTCTTGATGAAATACAGGTGGGTTCCCTTTTTGACCGGTTTTACACTGTCTCCAGCGCTCATCATTCGACGGGTCTTGGCCTTTCCATTGCTAAAACTCTGACCGAAGAAATGCACGGGCACATCGAAGCCTGCTGCCATGACGGCTTTCTGATAATTACGCTGGATTTTCCGCCAAACGAACAAACTCAAACGAATAAGTGAAAAGCCTCTGTCCGATTTCGACATTCAAAAAACTCCTGCGTTTGGAAGCATTTTCATCTTCCAGGCGCAGGAGCTTTTTATTAAAGTGTTACCTGAATTTTTTTCAGATGCCAGATATCTCTGACATATTCTTCAATCGTTCTGTCGGAGGTAAATTTCCCGGAATTTGCCGTGTTGAGCATAGCCATCTTCGCCCAACGCACCTTATCCTGGTACGCTTTATTTACCTGTTCACGGGCTTTTGCATAAGAACGGAAATCCTTCAAAATGAAATACTGGTCCGCCCGTCCGTAGGAAGGCGCCAGGAAGGAATTATAAATTTCCCGGAACATTTCTCTATCGCCATGACTAAAGGTTCCGTCAACCAACTGGTCGAGAATCTTATGGATATCCGGGTCATTGCGGTAAATCTCCTCCGGATAATAACCGCCGTTGGCCTCATAGGCCATAACCTCCTCGGAGGACATACCAAAGATAAAGGCATTTTCCGCACCGACTTCCTCAACAATTTCCACATTGGCGCCATCCATCGTTCCCAATGTCACCGCACCATTTAACATGAACTTCATGTTGCCCGTACCGGAAGCCTCCTTACTTGCCGTAGAAATCTGTTCGGATACATCGCTGGCGGCAAAAATAATTTCCGCATTGGATACCCGGTAGTTCTCAATAAATACAACCTTAATCCGTCCATCAATATCCGGGTCATTATTCACCACATCGGCCACGGAATTGATTAATTTAATGGTTTCTTTCGCCCGTTTATATCCGGCGGCTGCTTTCGCGCCGAAAATAAATGTGGTCGGATAGAAATCCATCTGTGGGTTTGCCTTCATCTGATTATAAAGATACATCACATGAAGAATATTTAACAACTGACGTTTATATTCATGTAAACGTTTTACCTGAACGTCAAAAATAGAATTCGGGTCCACATCGATACCATTATGCTCTTTAATATATTTGGCCAGACGAAGTTTATTCTTATATTTGATATCCATAAATTCCTGCTGAGCCTTCGCATCATCCACATAAGCCTCCAGGCCTTTTATCAATGGCAGGTCGGTTACCCACTTATCTGTTCCGATTTTTTCTGTAACCCAGGAAGCCAGTAATGGATTGCCATGGAGCAGGAAACGTCTCTGTGTAATACCATTTGTTTTATTATTGAACTTCTGAGGCATCATTTCGTAGAAATCTCTCAGTTCACGTTTTTCAAGAATCTCCGTGTGCAGACGGGCCACACCATTGACCGAGAAACCGGCGACGATAGCCATATTTGCCATGCGCACCTGTCCCTCATAGAGAATCGCCATACTCCGAATCTTATTGTACTGGTTCGGATAACGTTCTTCCACTTCAATGAGGAAGCGACGGTTAATCTCCTGCACAATCTGATAAATTCTTGGAAGAAGACGCATAAACAAGTCCACCGGCCATTTTTCCAACGCTTCGGCCATAATCGTATGGTTTGTATAGGCACAGCACTTTGTTGTAATCTCCCATGCTTCGTCCCATTCCATACCTTCTTCATCAAGAAGAATACGCATCAATTCCGGTACGGTTACCGTCGGATGGGTATCGTTTAACTGGAAACAGACTTTTTCCGGCAGCTTATGCAAATCGGAATGTGTTTCCTTATATTTTTTAATTGCCTGCTGAACACTGGCGGATACAAAGAAATACTGCTGTTTCAGACGAAGCTCCTTACCGCTGTAATGATTATCATTTGGATAAAGAACGTCAACGATATTCTTTGCCAGATTTTCCTGTTCCACCGCCTGGCGGTAATCGCCCTTATCAAAGGAAGCCAGGTTAAACTCCTGAATTGGCTGGGCGTCCCAGATTCTGAGGGCATTGACCACATTGTTGCCATAGCCGACAACCGGAATATCGTATGGCACGGCATTGACCGCCTGATAGCCATCATGGATAAAACGGTTTCTCTGCCGTTCCGCATCCCATTCAATCCGCACATAGCCGCCGAATTTAACGGTCTGAGTATACTCCGGACGTTTGATTTCAAACGGGTTGCCGTTCTCCAGCCAGTTATCCGGCACTTCCACCTGATAACCATCGCGGATTTCCTGTTTAAACATACCGTATTTGTAACGGATACCGCAGCCATACACCGGATAGTTCAGGGTGGACAGAGATTCGATAAAGCAGGCAGCCAGACGTCCCAGACCGCCGTTACCAAGAGCCGCATCCGGCTCCTGGTCCTCCAAAACATTTAAATCCAGGCCAAGCTCCTCAAGGACCTCGGCCACATCTTCATAGCAGCACAGGTTGATGAGGTTGTTTCCAAGGGCACGGCCCATCAAAAACTCCATGGACAAGTAATAAACATACTTGGCATCCTGTTCCTTAAAGGCTTTCTGCGTTGCAAGCCACCGGTCGATAATTAAATCCTTAACCTCAAAGGCCACCGCCTGAAAAATTTCCTGCTGGCTCGCCGTATCCATCGTTTTACGGAACAGAGATTTTAAATTACCTAATACATTTTTCTTAAAAACTTCTTTGTCAAAACCGATGACCGTCGGGTTCTTTACCACCGTTTCTATATTCGTTTCCAATAAAATTCCCTCCATTATCCTGTATTCTCACTGTATTCTCAGGCTTTCTTAACGCCTAATGTCACTGTCTCGCCGTTAATGCTCCATTCTTTTACATAGCCGTCTGTGCTTCCAAATACAATTTCCTCTGCAAGAACATCTCGCTTCACATTATCTTCATTCTTTTCCGTAATGTGTTTTAACCGGTCATTGCCTTCCATCGAAAGCACGATATGGTCTGTGACCTCAAAACCGGCTTCTTTACGCATGGTCTGAATCTTGGAAATAATTTCACGCACAAAGCCTTCTTCAATCAGTTCTTCTGTCAGATGGGTATCCAGAACAACCGTCACGTTTCTGTCTGTCACAGATACGTAACCCTCTGTCTGGGCGGAATCAATTAACAAATCTTCTTCTGAAAGTACAACGTTTTCGCCATTGACATCAAATGCAAGCTGTCCATTCTCTTTCAGCTCCGCCATGGCCTTATTACCGTCCACGCTGGCCAGATACTGTTTGATACCGCCAAGGAGCTTTCCGTATTTTGGTCCAACCGTACGAAGCTGCGGTTTAAATGTATAAGAGGTAAACGCGCTCACATCCTGTGCAAAGGCCATCTTTTTCACATTCAGCTCATCTTCCACAATTTCCTGATGGAATTCCGGCAGTTCAAAGTCGGCTTTGACATACATCTGGCCGATTGGCTGGCGGTTCTTGATGTTTGCCGTATTACGGCAGGCCCGGCCGGCCACAACAATCTGGAGTACCAAATCCATATTCGCTTCCAGTTCATGGTCGATAAAGGCTTCATTCTCCTCCGGGAAATCACACAGATGAATACTTTCCGGGGCGGTCTTATCCACGCTGCGAACCAGGTTCTGATAAATATCCTCCGTCATAAACGGAATCATCGGAGCCGCGACCTTAGCTACGGTGACAAGGGCCGTATACAATGTCATATAGGCATTAATCTTATCCTGCGGCATATCCTTCGCCCAGAAACGCTCACGGCTTCGGCGGACGTACCAGTTACTCATATCGTCCACAAATTCCTGCAAAGCACGGCCCGCATCCGGAATCCGGTAATTTCCAAGGTCGTCGTCCACTTCTTTAATTAATGTATTCAGTTTGGACAAAAGCCATTTATCCATAACGGATAATTTTTCATACTCCAATGTATATTTTGACGCATCAAATTTATCAATATTCGCATACAGGACAAAAAATGCGTAAGTATTCCACAATGTACCCATGAATTTACGCTGTCCTTCGACAACCGCCTTGCCATGGAAACGATTCGGCAGCCATGGCGCGGAATTTACGTAGAAATACCAGCGGATGGCGTCGGCGCCGTAGGTTTCCAGAGCCTCAAACGGGTCTACCGCATTTCCTTTAGATTTACTCATTTTCTGTCCATTTTCATCCTGAACATGTCCGAGGACAATAACATTCTTATATGGCGCTTCATTGAAAAGCAGCGTCGAAATCGCCAGCAGCGAATAGAACCATCCGCGGGTCTGGTCTACGGCCTCGGAAATAAAATCCGCCGGGAACTGGGCCTTAAATACGTCCTCATTTTCAAACGGATAATGATGCTGTGCAAACGGCATGGAGCCGGAATCGAACCAACAGTCGATAACCTCCGGTACACGTTTCATCGGCTTGCCGCACTTCGGACAGGTGATGGTAATTTCATCGATATACGGCCGGTGGAATTCCACAGTTTTTGCCGCTTCATTACCGCTCATCTCAAATAATTCCTGGCGGCTTCCGATGGAATGTTGGTGACCGCACTCACACTCCCAGATATTTAACGGCGTTCCCCAGTAACGGTTACGGCTGATACCCCAGTCCTGAACATTTTCAAGCCAGTCGCCGAAACGGCCTTTTCCGATGCTCTCAGGAATCCAGTTGATGGTGTTATTATTACGAATCAGGTCCTCCTTAACGGCTGTCATTTTGATAAACCAGGATTCTCTTGCATAATAAATCAACGGTGTATCACAGCGCCAGCAGTGCGGATAGCTGTGTTCAAATTTTGGCGCGTCAAAGAGAAGTCCCCGTTTTTCCAAATCTTCCAGCACCAACGGGTCCGCTTTTTTTACAAACTTGCCGGCAAATGGCGTATCCTCTGTCATATTTCCCTTTGCGTCAACGAGCTGTACAAACGGCATGTCATATTTACGGCCAACCCGGGCATCGTCTTCACCGAAGGCCGGCGCCTGATGAACAACGCCAGTACCATCCGTTAAAGTAACGTATTCGTCACACAGTACATAAAAGGCTTTTTTATGCTGTTTTTCGGCAATTTTTGCCGCTGCTTCATAAAGCGGTTCATATTCTTTATATTCAAGCGCTTTCCCCTTGAAAGTTTCCAGAATCTCATAAGCCGGAGCGTCTTCGGTTTTCAGTTTTCCGAGTACCGTATCCAGCAATGC
>CABUAW010000050.1 GCA_902489645.1 uncultured Lachnospiraceae bacterium
TTGTTATTGCCATTGTTATTATTGCCGCTGTTGCCGTTATTGCCGGAGCCTCCGTTATTATTGGAGCTATCCGCCGGTTTCGGGACAAGGTTCAGCATGGCGGCCATCAGCCGCGATGCCTGGGCATTGACCTCAGCCTGGGAAGCGTCCCCGTTATCATAGACGGCTTCAGCTTCAAGGACCGCTTTCTTTAAAGCGCTGATGGAGGCTTCCGTATACAGGCTCTCCCGTCCGGCCATGGAAGCGGCTGTCACTATAAGGTCATGGAGGCCGCCTTTTTCCACGGTAACTGGCTGCACTTTTACAAGGCTGCCCGTCAGGTAGTTCAGTATCCGTACCTGGGCGTCGGCTTCTTCCTGGGAGGCGGACGCATCCTCATAGACCTCCATGGCGGTTCCATAGGCGGAACGCAGGGTTTCCAGGGAAGCCGCCGTATAGGCTTCACCGTCGTTCAGGAAACCGGACGCATGGCCGAGGGCTTCGGCCAGGGCTGTCTTATCCGCCCCAATGATGACAAGGGACTGGATGGCCCGGTCCACGGCCTGCACGCACTTGTTGACCTCGGTCTGGGAGGCGTCCGCTTTTTCGTAGACGCTCTGCGCCGCATCCCTGGCCTGCTGTAAGAGCAGACGGGAGGTCTCCGTATAGGTCACGTTGACATTGTTCAGGTAACTGTCCGCCACTTCGATGGCTTTCTTAAGCTCGCTCTTGTCCGCTTCGACGATGTCTTTGGTCATGGCATCCACAGCGGCCTGCAGGGCTTTTACCGTCTTGTCGACCAGTTCCTGGCTGACGTTCAGGTTGGCCTCCGCATCCCTTGCCGCGGCCACGGCGCTCTGTAAGGCTGCATAGACCGCCTCGGAGGCATCTCCCTGTTCCATTGCCGCCGCACGCTCGATAAGGGCTTTCAATGCGTTCTTATCGGTCTCCGTACCGGAAATCTGTACCCGGCTGTCCCAGTCGAGCTGGAGCTTCGCATACTGGAGGCCGCTGCCCGTGTTGATGGCTTCCATGACCGGCACATAGACCTGGACCCATATCTCGTTATCCCCGAGGGTGACCGGCATGGTCATGTAATGCGGGTAGAGTTTCCCTTTGACATTCGCGTCCGTGCCATTCTGCGGGTCATTATAAACATCGTAGGTATCTTCATAGTATTCCTCAACGTCTGCCGGTACCGGCGTCTCGCCGGAAGGCATGGCGTAGCCGCTGTCCCCGCCTTCCCAATCCGGGAAGTAGTTCAATACGGCCAGGTAACCGGTGAACTGGGCCGTGCCGAGATTCGTCGTCAGCGGGGCGAATTCCATGCGCAGGGTGACCGCGTCCCCCTTCTTGATGACCTGCATCGGCTTCTGCAGGGCCGCGTTGCCCATGGACGCCTGGTCCGCCGCCGCATGCCAGATGCGTCCGTCGATGGTGTAGACGCCGTCATAGACAACGTCCTCCCGGGCCTCAGGGATGAGGGCCTCGGCCGCCGCATTTAACAGGTGTATCTGTTTGTCGACGTCATTCTGGGAGATACTGCCGTCAGCCATCGCGGCCTGGGCCGAGGTGATGGCCGCATTAAAAAATGCAATGCTGGATTCGGTATAGCCCGCCGTATCCAACGCCTGGGCTTTCACAATCAGTTCTTTAAGGACGCTCTTATCCACGGAGCCTGCCAGGTTATCAACCGCCGTGTTCAGGGCCTCAAGCTGCCCGTCCACTTCCGCCTGGGAAGCGTCGGCGTCCTCAAGAACGGCCTTCGCACTGGCGAGGACGGCCTGAAGGGTATCCCATCCCGGATAAGCGCTGTCATTGGTCAGGGCCGAGGCGCTGTCATAGGCCGCCTGGAGGGCTGTCTTGTCCGCCTTTTCCACAAGGCCTTCCAGGGCTGCGTTCAGCCGGAGCGTCTGGGCTTCCAACGCCTGGGCGCTCACACCGGAAGTTTCCAGAAGGGCCCGGGCCGCTTCCAGCTCTTTTGCCAATGTCTGCCAGCTTCCCGGTGTGTAAAGGCCTTCCTCCTTTTCCCCGGCTAAAGCAACGGCTTTCTGCAGGGCTTCCAGGCTCACATCCAATGTCAGTCCGCTGATGGCCGTGTTCAAAGCGTCCGTCTGGGCGTCCACTTCGCTCTGGAGGGCCACAGGGTCCGCCGAAACCTCCGCTGCGGCGGCAGCGGCTTTTTGAAGGAGGGCCACCGCGGCCGCATCATACTTCCCGCTGTCGGCCGCCGCCGCTTCCAGCTTTTCATTGGCTGTGGCCAGCGCTTCGGAAAGCGCCGTCTTATCTACATTTTGGGCTTCAAAATCCGAGAAAGCGAGGACCGTCTGCACCGTCTCCCCGTTCACATCCGTATATCTCACGGAAACGGAAGCGGACACGGCCGGGAGGGTAAATACCGCGCCGGTCACCGCCGCGTTTCCTTCGGCGTCCGCCGTCGTTTCCAGTGTGGCATCCACGTACTGTTTCTGGCTGATGTCATAATACTGGAAACCGGTCACTCCCCGGACGTCCAGATAAACGTCCGCGCTCTTATCCTCTTTGACAAGGAGTCTTGTCCCTGTCACCACATCGGTATCTGCGATGGTTCCTGCGGCCGTATACAGGCCCGCATTTAAAATCAGGGCATCCGGCGATACCAGACCGTCTATTGCTGTTCGGAGCGCCGCATACGCTTCTGTCAGAGCCTCCGGCGTCGATGACGCATCATTATAGACTCCAACGGCCGCACGATATGCCGTATCAAGCGCCGCCCAGGAATCCGCCGTATACTCTTCCTGTATGGCTGTCTCCGCAATCTTTATGGCTTCGGCCAGGGCCTCACGGATTGGCGCCTCCGGCGTATCGTCGGAAATCTTTTCCGCATTGGCCCAGTCCAGGGTCAGCCAGGCGTCCTGCTCAAAGTTTCCGCCGCCGATGGCATCCATAATCGGCACCTTAAACCGGGCCGGCCACTGGGCCGCGTCGCTGACAAGCTGGACATATCCTGTTTTTGGATAGTAATTTAATGTGCCTTCATTGAAAACATCGGTAAAATAACTATCGTCGTCATTCTTATAGTAAGATGTAAAAATAACAGGATTTAATGTACCCTTTGGAGCGCCCGTTGGACTTAATTCCATATCGGAACCATAGAGCCACATCTTTGTCATATAGGATTCCATGTTCAGATTTTCAACGATGGTATAATCCATATATAAAGTTTTTACATCGCCATCTACAACTAATTTACATATATCGCTTATACATTTGTCAGCCATAGATGCCTGACCTTCAATTGTCAAATGATATACGCTGACCGGTATTTCATAGGTACCGTCCGTCAAATCGTCGCCCGTAGCCGTAATATCTTTCACTTCATATAAAGCAAAATATCCGATTTTCGTTGTCTTAACCACATAATAGTCATCTTCTACGCCAACAATTTCAACAGAATATTTAGATGCAGGGTCGATACCGCCAGTATCCGGGCCGCCCCAATAAGCTAACTGTATATTATTCTTATTCCATCCTTCCGGAATTTTAAATTTCATGGTTACAGCCTTGGACGTTCTTACAAACTCATCTCCATAAGATGATTTATAATTCCAATAATACATATACATATCTTTTGAAATTGAATCTAAGTTACTATGGAAAAGTGTATAAGCGTCCTCCACATTTTTGGGGTCATCGACAATTTCAGTAACAACTAACTCTGTACTTTTCGAAAGGAAACTGGTATCTGCCAGGATTTTTGTTCCTGTCACTTCCTCTTCCATCTCAAAACTTTCGATATACTGTAACGATGGTGAAATTACCCAAATCACATTTCCACAATATAATCTCGTCCCCAAAACCAGGTCTTTTTCATCGGAAAGGTCATACGTAATCTTTATGCTATTATCCTCAATCGGGATTTCAGTACCATCAAATCCTCCGTTCCGAATAGTTATATCATTCACCATGTCATAATAATCCGGCTGAATCGGTAAAATTACGGTTGCCACATTTTCCGAAACCTGCCATACAGCAGATTCAACGTCAAAGAAATCTTCCGGAAGCGTGGGGTTAACTGAAGGTGCAGAAACATCGACATTATAGCTCACCGAATCTACATTCGCAAAATCGCTTATATTAATTTTTTCTGCCGTTTCTTCATCAAAATCAATATACCAGTCAAATGTATAAGATGAATCCGCACTATACAATGCTATATCCTTAGAAATATCATCCAGTACGACGGTGATATCTGTATAATTTTCATGAATATCTAAAATCGTATCATACCAGTATTGATTATTCTCTTCTACAAAACCTGCTTTCACAGCTTCATGCAGTTCTGAATTTAAATAATCAAAATCACCAATCCAATTCTTGGTACCCAACTTTCTTCCATAAGATGTGCTGTTATCATATTCCTGCTTCAATACCTCATATAAAGTATCACTTGACGTATTATTTTTTCGGAATGTCACCTCATATTTACCATTCTCTGCTTTTACCAAAGCATTATTTCCGAGATAAAAATTGCCGTCAACCGTCTTTTCGCTGTTCTGATAAACCGAAAATCGAATCGAATAGACACCGTCTTCTAAGACTAAACCATTCTGTTCACCGCTCTTTTTTACCAATCCGTCAACAGCTTCCTGAAGCATATCCAATACCGTCTGCTGCAGCCTTTCTGGCATCCCTTCCGGTTCCACAATACTATTCCGGGTATCTACCATCGCCGCCCAACTGTCTGCCGTATAATCCTCTTCATTCAGATTATCCATATATTCCAACATCGCATAAATCTTATCCAATGTTGTTTCTTCTCTTTCCACTAAATCATCAACAGCCTCTTGGAGCATGTCCAGTATGCCCTGCTGGTACTTTTCCGGTATCTCTTCCGGCGCTACAACACCGTCACGGACGTCTACCATCGCCGCCCAACTGTCCGCCGTATAATCTTCTTCTTTCAGATTATTCATATATTCCAACATCGCATAAATTTTATCCAGCGTTGTTTTTTCTACCAGTTGGTCAATGGCCTCTTGGAGCATGTCCAATACGCCCTGCTGCAGCCATTCCGGTGTCTCTTCCGGATTTTCAACACTATCCCGGACTTCTACCATCGCTGCCCAACTGTCCGCCGTATAATCTTCTTCTTTCAGATTATTCATATATTCCAGCTTTGCATAAATCTTATCCAGCGTTGTTTTTTCTACCAGTTGGTCAATGGCCTCTTGAAGCATGTCCAATACACCTTGCTGCAACCATTCCGGTGCCTCTTCCGGATTTTCAACACTGTCACGGATTTCTACCATTTCCGCCCAACTATCTGCCGTATAATCTTCTTCATTCAGACTGTTCATATAGTCCAGAGTGGCGTATATTTTATCTAATGTTGTCTCTTCATCCACCGCATGAACCGGAAGCGCCATGGAGACAACCATCACCACTGCCAGAAGTAACGACAATGAGCGTTTTAATGCATTTCTCATCTTTTCATTTCCTCCTCGTTATGAGCACTTAGTGACCGGACTTTGGTCGCTTACGTGCGATACATGCCGTCGCCGTTAGTGAGGTCCTTTCGAACTTACAAGACGGCTTCGTTATGAGCACTTAGCGACCGTATTTTGGTCGCTTACGTGCGATACATGCCGTCGCCGTTAGTGAGGTCCTTTCGAACTTACAAGACGGCTTCGTTATGAGCACTTAGCGACCGTATTTTGGTCGCTTACGTGCGATACATGCCGTCGCCGTTAGTGAGGTCCTTTCGAACTTACAAGACGGCTTCGTTATGAGCACTTAGCGACCGTATTTTGGTCGCTTACGTGCGATACATGCCGTCGCCGTTAGTGAGGTCCTTTCGAACTTACAAGACGGCTTCGTTATGAGCACTTAGCGACCGTATTTTGGTCGCTTATGAAGTGGTTCATATTTTTGCACGCAAAAAAGTAAAGTCGTTTAAAAAACTCCTTTACTTCTGTGTTTCCATATGGCAGAGCGCAGACTTATCCTCTATGCTCTGCGGGGGTCACTACCCCCCCCCTGTCGGAGAAAATGATATCCATTCGATAAGACCGAATATCCACGTTCTTCATCATATCGGCCAGTTTCGATACAAATGCTGTCATCCATATTTTCTTGTTCATATCAACGGCACCTCCATGACGAAAATCTTTGTCCTGCCCCTTTGGTTAGGCAGAACTATCTAATTCCTTTTTTATCATGGCTTTTTTACCGTGTCAACGAATTTATTTTGTTTGGTCAAACGCATGCGCAAAAACGGATTTGAATTTTTCTTGAAAATAAAGGATTTTTACATTTTTTTGAATTTAAAAAATGAATTTCAACCTCTGATAAAATTTCTCAATAAGTCAAAAGCAGTGCGTTATTTTTTATACGCATCCTGTCATATCTCACAGTTCATTGCCAGAAGATTTGCAATAACCTCCCTCACCGTAGAAATTTTTTTGATTTTACCCACATTGGCGCCGCAAAAAACGAGACCGTTTTCCACATCTCCTCTGACAGCCCGAATCAGGGCATCGGTAATACAATAGGGAATCGCCGCCGGGTTACAGTTTTCAAGGCATTGTTTGCAATGAATCTCACCCCGGTTTCCCCAGGCAACCCTTTCAAGAAAAGCATTTTTTATCCCGCGTCCCGGCATACCTACCGGACTTTTTAAAATGACAACATCTTCTTTCCCCGCTTTGATATAGGCCTCTTTGAAGTTCTCGTGAGCATCGCACTCTTTTGTTGCCACAAAGGGAGTCGCCGCCTGAATTCCGGAAGCGCCAAGCGCCAGATAATGTTCTGTTTTCTGCGGAGTATCAATGCCGCCGGCCACAACGACAGGGATTTCTTTTTCATATTTCTCCCCATATTCCCGGCACACCCGGATAATCCGGCATATTTCTTCATCATAATTTTCCAGCATTTCGGATATGGCCGCCGCATCACCGCCAGCAAAAGGCGCCAATGCCTTCTCCGAAAAGCCCAGATGCCCTCCGGCCAGAGGGCCCTCTACCACAACCATATCCGGCGCACACTGATAATGTTTATCCCATAATCTGCAAATAACCCGCGCCGCTTTCTCCGACGATACAATCGGTGCAATCTTGGCTGCAGAGTTACGAACATATTCGGGAAGATTTTTGGGAAGTCCGGCGCCGGATATAATTAAATCCGCACCGGAGCGGACGGCCTCTGCCACATAATCTTTATAATTTTTTGTGGCAGTCATAATATTTACGCCAATGATACCGCCTCCGGCTTTTTCCCTTGCCAGAGCTATTTGTTCCCGGATTGCCCTTAAATTTGCTGCCAGCGGATTTTTTTCAAAATCGGGACGGTAAAAGCCTATCTGGGCCGTAGAAATGACGCCAATTCCACCCTCGGCCGCCACGGCTCCGGCCAGTGACGACAGACTGACGCCAACGCCCATACCTCCCTGAACAATCGGCAGCCTCGCGCTTAATTCTCCAATTTTTAATGGTTTTATCGCTTCTAATCTCATACTACGCTCCTAAAAATGCCGGAATCTGTCATAACGTTCCTTTGCAATGGCTTCCGGCATCATCCCGTCATAATTTTGAAAGAACTCAACCATTGCCTGCTTCATGGCTTCTGACAAAGGTTTTGCATTATCCACATGGACCGGTTCCGGTTCTTCAAATATCCTATCGACCACTTTGAAGGATTTTAAATGCTCCGACGTCATTTTCATAACCTCGGCCGCTTCATCGGCCCGCTTGCCGTCTTTCCATAAAATAGCGGCAAAGCCCTCCGGTGAAAGCACTGAATACACAGAGTTTTCCAGGCACCAGACTTCATTTCCCACGGCCAGAGCCAGAGCCCCGCCGCTTCCGCCTTCACCGATAACAATGGACAAAACAGGTACCGTAAGCCCCGCCATTTCCATAAGATTTCGGGCAATGGCTTCGCCCTGTCCCCGTTCCTCTGCTTCAATTCCGCAAAAAGCCCCGGAAGTATCTACGAAACATACGACGGGACGCCGAAACTTTTCCGCCTGTTTCATAAGGCGCAGGGCTTTCCTGTAGCCTTCCGGATTCGGCATGCCGAAATTTCGTTCCACCTGCTCTTTAAGGTCACGGCCTTTTTGCTGTCCGATAACCGTCACCGGCCGTCCTTCAAGGAAACCGATACCGCCCACAATGGCCGGGTCATCCTTTACATTTCGGTCGCCATGAAATTCCATAAAGTTTTCAAAAATCTGTTCAATATAATAAAGGCTCGTCGGACGCTCTGTCTCTCTGGCAATCCGAACTCTGTCCCATGCCGTAAATTTCATATTCATTACGCCTCCCGCTCCGCTGGCTGATGCGTTACTGGCTGATGCGCCAGAATTAACTGAAATAGCCGTTGTTTTAAATCTTTCCGCTCCACAATCTGGTCAATAAAACCATGTTCCAGCATGAATTCTGCCCGCTGAAAGCCCTCCGGCAGCTTTTGACCAATAGTCTGTTCAATGACACGCTGACCGGCAAATCCGATAAGCGCCCCCGGTTCCGCAAGAATCACGTCGCCAAGCATGGCAAAACTGGCTGTGACGCCTCCGGTGGTCGGGTCCGTAATCACTGTAAAATAGGGCAGATTAGCCCGCCCATGAGCCTCTACGGCCGCCGAAGTTTTTGCCATCTGCATCAAAGATAAAATGCCCTCCTGCATCCGGGCGCCTCCGGAGCATGTGAATATAATGACCGGAAGCCCTAATTCTGTGGCCTTTTCAATAGCCCGAGTAATTTTCTCACCGACAGTCGTTCCCATACTCCCCATCATAAACCGGGAATCCATGACGGCCAGCACTGTTTTTTCTCCATGAATCCGGCATAAGCCATAAACGACGGCCTCATTCATTCCGGTGGCCTGACGCATCGCCGACAATTTTTTACCATATTCCGGAAAATTCAGCGGGTCCCTGTCGGTCAGAACGGCATCCAATTCTTCAAACGTCCCTTCATCCGCAATCTGTTCAATACGCTTCCGCGCAGAAATGCGCTGATGATGGCGACATTCCTGACATACATAGAAATTTTCTTCCAAATCTTTATCATAAAGAATGGCACCGCATTTTTCACACTTTTTCCAAAGTCCCTCAGGAATTCCCGGATGTTCCAAATTGCCCGATTGGTCCAGAATTTCCGGCTGTTCCAGCTCCTTTTCTGTAATTAAAGCATCCTGGCGGATACTCTGACGCCGGTTGGACAGGGTGATATAGGTCGTCTTTTTAAACATACTGTTTAATTTCGGCATTAGTCACCCTCCCCTTCCATCTGTTCAATAAAATCCGTACTGAAATCCCCGCTCTGGAATTTCGGATGATTCATAATCTCCATCTGAAAATCCACATTGGTATCAACGCCGTCAACAATAAATTCGCTCAATGCGCTCTTCATTTTTTTAATTGCTTCGTTTCTTGATTTACCAAGAACAATCAATTTGGCAATCATCGAATCATAATAAGGCGGAATGGTGTACCCTGAATAAACGGCCGTATCTACCCGGATTCCCTTACCTCCCGGGAGATGAAGCCGCTCAATTTTTCCCGGAGACGGCCGGAAATTTTTCTCAGGATTCTCCGCATTAATACGACATTCAATGGCATGCCCTTTAAAAGCCACGTCCTCCTGCCGTATATTCAAAGGCTCTCCCGACGCAATTCGAATCTGACTTTTAATTAAATCTACATTCGTCACAAATTCTGTCACCGGATGTTCTACCTGAATTCGGGTATTCATCTCCATAAAATAGTAGTTTCTATGTTTGTCTAATAAAAATTCAATCGTCCCCGCGCTTTCATAACCGACGGCTTTGGCGGCCTGAACAGCCGTACGTCCCATTTTTTCCCGCAGCGTTTCATCAATGGCCGGCGAAGGGGATTCCTCCAACACCTTCTGGTGCCTCCGCTGAATGGAACAGTCCCTTTCGCCCAGATGAATCACATGACCACAGGCATCACCCAAAATCTGAAATTCAATATGCCGGGGAGATTCAATATATTTTTCAATATACATCGTATCATCGTTAAAACTGCTGACAGCTTCCATCTGGGCCATCCGAAAATTTTCTTCAAAATCTTCGGCCCCTCTGGAAATCCGCATACCTTTTCCACCGCCGCCAAAAGACGCTTTAATCATGACCGGATATCCCATAGCGTCGGCAGCCGCTTTGGCTTCTTCGGCCGTATATACCGGTTCCTTTGTTCCCGGAACAACCGGAACTCCGGCTTCCATCATCGTCTTCCGAGCTTCGGATTTATTGCCCATTTTATGGATGAGTTCCGGTGAAGGTCCGATAAAAGTCATATGGCACTGACGGCACATCTCCGCAAACCGGGCATTTTCCGACAAAAATCCAAACCCCGGATGAATCGCATCCGCGCCGCTAATCATTGTTGCGCTGATAATGTTTTCCATATTCAGATAACTGTCCTTTGAGGCCGCAGGGCCAATGCACACCGCTTCATCCGCCAACTGAACGTGAAGCGCCGTTTCATCCGCCTTTGAATAAACAGCCACCGTTTCAATGCCCATCTCCCGGCAGGCCCGGATAATCCGCACAGCAATCTCTCCCCGGTTCGCAATCAATACTTTATTTATCAAGTTTGTCACCTCGTTAACCAATCATAAATGTCATTTCACCCTCTGCGGCCAGCCCTTCCTCCGTATAGGCCTTCCCCTGAACCACAGCGACAGCTCCCCGCTGCCTCAACACCTCAATCTCCATGCGGAGCATACTTCCGGGTACTACCTTTTTTCGGAATTTCACCCGATTCATACCGCCAAAATATCCGATTTTTCCACGCATTTCTTCGTTATTCAGAAGAAGAACGGCCGTTGTCTGGGCCATTGCTTCCATAATAAAAACCCCCGGCATCACCGGTTCTTCCGGGAAATGTCCCGCAAAAAAAGGTTCATTGTAAGTAACGCCCTTATAGCCCACAGCTTTTTTATTTTCTTCAATAACCGCCACCCTGTCTACAAGCAGCATTGGCGACCTGTGTGGAATAATATCCATAATTTCTTTAATTCCAAAAACCATTCCGCACCTCTATTCCTGTACATAAATCAGAGCCTGGCCATATTCCACGCCATCCCCATTCTGTACGCAAATATCCGTCACAACACCGGACACATCGCTTTTAATTTCATTCATCAATTTCATAGCTTCTACAATACCGATGACCTGACCCGCTTCAATCCGCTCTCCAATTTTCACAAAGGGTTCCGCTTCCGGCCCCGGAGCTGCATAAAATACACCGACAATCGGTGAAACCACCGGCGTTCCGGCAGGCTTCTTCGCCGCCGTTTCACAGGAAGCGTCGGAGGTTTCCTGAAAATCTATGTCACGCTCATTTCTCTGTATAATTTTCGGAGATTTTTTTCCAAGATGAAGCTTCAGATTTCCTTCTTCAAAATCAAACTCGGTCAGTCCCGAATCGGCCACTGCTTCGACAAGACGAAGTATCTGTTCAAATTCCATATAGCTTACGCCTCCTCAAATTTCTTTACGGCCAATGTCGCATTGTGGCCGCCAAACCCCAGAGAATTTGACAAAGCCACGCGCACCTCGCCATGAATTCCCTGACCCGGTACATAATTCAAATCACATTCTTCATCCGGCACTTTTAAACCGACCGTCGGATGAATATACCCTTCCTCAATGGATTTCACACAGGTAATAAACTCTACGGCTCCGGCCGCGCCCAGCAAATGGCCAATCATTGATTTTGTCGAACTGATTGGCACACGATAGGCCGCGTCGCCAAAGGCCCGTTTAATCGCCCGCGTCTCAAACAAATCATTATGATGGGTGCTGGTACCGTGGGAGTTGATGTAGCTTACCTCTTCCGGCGTCACTCCGGCTTCTGCCATGGCAAGCTCCATCGCTTTAGCCGCACCGCTGCCATCCTCACAAGGTGAGGTAATATGATATGCGTCGGATGTGGCGCCATATCCGACAACCTCCGCCAGAATTTTTGCCCCTCTGGCTTTTGCATGGGAAAGACTTTCGAGGACAACGACGCCAGCCCCTTCACCCATAACAAAACCGCTGCGTTCTTTATCAAAAGGAATGGATGCCCGTTCCGGGTCGGATGCGGAGGTCAGGGCGGTCAACGCCGAAAATCCCGCAACACCAATCGGGCAAACGGCGGCTTCCGCTCCGCCGGCAATCATGACATCCACCTCTCCGGCCTGAATACTCCGGTAAGCTTCTCCGATAGAATGGGTGCCTGTCGCACAGGCTGTCACCACATTCAAAGATTTTCCACGGCATCCTAAGGCAATCGATACATTGCCGGAGGCCATATTTGAAATCATTAACGGTACAAGCAGGGGACCAATCCGGCCGGGACCCTTTTCCATCAAACGCTTTTCTTCCCGTTCCATCGCCTGAAGACTTCCGACGCTGGAGCTGACGCAGACGCCAACACGAAATGAATCTTCCTTTTCCATATCCAGTCCGGCATTTTTGAAAGCCTCCTTCGACGCGGCTACCGCATATTGACAGAAAAGCTCCATTCTCCGCGCTTCCCGCTTATCCATATAATCCGTCGCTTTAAACTCCTTAACCTCCGCCGCCAGCGACGCCTTATATCCGGCTGCATCAAACGCGCGGATTTTTCCAAATCCGGTCTTTCCGGCCTTAATTCCCTTCCAAAAATCTTCGATATTATTTCCGATAGGTGTGATTGCCCCCATCCCTGTCACTACAACACGTTCTTTCATTTTCGTTCTACATTCCTTTCCATGCCCGGTGATTTCCGGTCCAAATAATGCCTGTTACATACAAATACCACCATCAACGCCAATCACCTGTCCTGTAATATATCCGGCCTTATCCGATGCCAGGAAACCTACGGTATAGGCAATATCTTCCACGTTTCCAAAGCTTCCGAGGGAAATTGCGCCAAGCATCTTTTTCTTTAATTCCTCATTCAATCCATCCGTCATCTCCGTCTGAATAAATCCCGGCGCAATGGCATTGACCGTAATTCCCCGGCTTCCCAGTTCCTTTGCCGCCGATTTCGTCAGACCAATCAAACCGGCTTTAGACGCGGCATAATTGGCCTGCCCCGCATTGCCATAAATACCGACGACTGATGATATATTGATAATCCGCCCATACCTTTGTTTCAACATTTGACGGGCTACATTTTGTATACAGTTGAAAGCGCCTTTTAAATTAATATCGATAACCTTATCAAAGTCCTCTTCTTTCATCCGCATCAGCAAATTATCTTTCACAATTCCCGCATTATTGACCAGAATATCCAGCCGCCCATAATGCTGGACAATATCTCCAATCATGGCCTTCACACTGTTATAATCCGACACATCACACCGAAAGATATCCGCCTTGCCGCCGGACAAAAGAATTTCTGATTTGAGCTGCTCTGCCGCCCTTTCTGAATGGCTGTAATTTATGACAACCAAAATGTCCTGTGCGGCCAACGCCTTAGCCACAGCCGCTCCGATACCTTTCCCGCCGCCCGTAACCAGGGCAACTTTATTTTTTAACATTTCAAAGCCTCCAGTTTTTCCAAATCTTTAACTGTTTCTATTGTCAGGCAGGGAACTTTACGTTCTATCCGTTTTGCGAATCCGGCAAGTGTCTTTCCCGGTCCAATTTCCACAAAAGCCTCCACGCCCATCTCAAGCATCACCCGCATATCCTGCTGCCACCGGACAGATTCGGACACCTGACGGACAAGCAGCGGAGCAATTTCTTCCCTGTTCCTGATAAGCTCTGCTGTCGTATTGGACACATAGGGAATCTCCGAATCCAGCCAATGAATATTTTTAAGTTCCGGCGCTAAACGTTCTCCCGCGCCTTTCAGCATGGAGGAATGAAACGGGCCGCTGACATTTAAAGGGGTGACACGTTTGGCTCCCGCCGCTTTCATCGCATCGCCGGCCCGGGCCACAGCCCCGGCCTCACCGGAAATCACGGTCTGCCCCGGACAATTATCATTGGCAACCTCCACAATTCCCGAAGTTTCCTCACAAATCTTCTCAATGGTTCCTATATCTAGTCCAAGAACCGCCGACATGGCTCCGCCCACCGGAACCGCTTCCTGCATATACTGCCCCCGCTTATCAATAAGCCGGATGGCATCTTTCGCAGAAAGCTTCTTAGCCGCCACCAGGGCTGCATATTCGCCAAGACTCAACCCTGCCGTCACCACAGGAACAATTTCCATAGATTCCACGACCTTGAGCATGGCAATCTCCGTGGTCAGTAACCCGACCTGAGTATACCGGGTAATATTCAGTTTATCATTTTCTTCAAAGCACAATCCCTTTACATCCAGACCAAGCTCCTTTTCGGCCATGTCATAAATTTCTCTGCCGGCTGAAAAAGTATCGTAAAAATCCTTTCCCATGCCAATCTTCTGAGCGCCCTGCCCCGGAAAAATCAAACCAATCCTCTTCATTTTACTTACCTCAATAATTAATTTGATATTCAAAGTATTTATTTAAAGAAATGGCCGCCGCATGTGCAGCAGCCTGAACCTCTGTTTATTTTGCAAATCTTTGAGCCCTTTCCTGCATAACTTCTATGGCTTCGCCCATCATTTCCTCAATGATTTCTCTGCAGGACTGGCGTTTATTGACCAGGCCGGCAATCTGCCCGGCCATAAAAGACCCTTCCTCCATGTCGCCGTCCACCACAGCCTTTTTAAGCGAACCCAAAGTCACCAGCTCCAATTCCTCCGCCGATGCTCCGGCCGCTTCCATCTTCAAATATCTGCGGCTCATTGGATTTCTGAGCAGACGTACCGGATGCCCCGTCGAGCGGCCCGTCACCTGACTGTCAATGTCCTTTGCCTTTGCGACCTTCAACTTATAATTCTCATGAATCTGCGTTTCATCTGCCAGCAGAAAACGGGTTCCGACCTGAACCCCCTGCGCGCCAAGCATAAACGCCGCCGCAACACCCCGGCCATCACCGATACCGCCGGCCGCCAGCACCGGAATATTTACCGCCTGAACAACCTGCGGCACTAAAGACATCGTTGTCTGTTCACCAATATGGCCGCCCGACTCGCTGCCTTCGGCAATCAGGGCGTCCGCACCGTATTTTTCCATACGTCTGGCGAGAGCCACCGACGCAACCACCGGAATAATCTTCGTTCCGGCCGCCTTCCATATCGGAAAATATTTCTCCGGATTACCGGCGCCTGTTGTCACCACCGGAACACCCTCTTCTGCAATCATTCTTGCAATGGCTTCCGCTTCCGGATTCATCAACATCACATTCACGCCAAATGGCCTGTCCGTGAGAGCCTTTGTCTGACGCACTTCCTCCCGGACAAATGCACACGGAGCGCCGCCCGATGCTATAATTCCAAGGCCACCGGCATTAGAAACCGCCGCAGCCAGCGTATGCTCCGCTACCCAGGCCATACCGCCCTGAAAAATCGGATACTCGATATTTAATAGCTCTGTTACCGCTGTTTTCATCTTATTCCTCAACACCCTGCGCTTTTAAATAATCAATAATATCCTGAACCGTAGAAATCTTTGCCGTATCATCATCTTCAATCTTTACGTCAAAGGCGTCCTCCAATGCCATGACAAGCTCAACAAAATCCAAAGAATCCGCTTCCAAATCCTTAACCAGAGATGTTCCCGGCAAAATACTGCTTTCATCCACAGACAACTGCTCTGCAATAATGGTTTTAATTTTCTCTAACATAAATAATCTCCTCTGTCTTTCATTTTTAATTTGATATTTTAATATTTTGATATTCAAAGTATATCACTAAAATACAATTTGTCAATATAAAAATCGGGAAACCTTATAAAAGGTCTCCGCGCTCTGTTTGAATATGTTTAAGAAGTCCCCTGCAGCCTTCAAGTATATCCCGGTAGGTCACGTCAAAATTTCCGGTGTACCACGGGTCCGCCACATCCCCTGAACGGCCTGCAAACTCCAACAACTTGTACACCTTGTGTTCCGAATCCTTTCCAAAAATACGAAACATATTTCGAATATTCCAGCTATCCATGCCAATCAGATAGTCATAATATTCATAATCACTTTTTGTTACCTGAACCGCATGTTTTCCCCGGCAGCTAATCCCCAAAGGCTCCAAAATCCGACGAGTCCCCGGATGCACCGGATTTCCAATCTCCTCCCGACTCGTCGCCGCTGAAGCAATCTCAAAAGACCTGGCCAGACCGGCCTTCTCTACCATATCCTTGAAAACAAACTCGGCCATCGGTGAACGACAAATATTGCCGTGGCACACGAAAAGTATTTTTATCATCTTGAATATATCCTTTCATAAGCCTACAAACCTTGATATTTCAGGCTTTTTGGCACTTTTCTTCAATTTCGCTTTTTGCCCCAAACCTACGCATTTCTATGTAATTCTACGCAAATTCACGGGCAAATGGTGTAGTAAATGGTGTAGTAACTCTGTTCAATTTCAGCCTGATTTTCTTTGTTTTCTGCATGCCGCTTCCCTTACACGCAGGCTTTGCCTGCGTTGTCCGGCAGTCGTCAAACACACTTGCAAGCAAGGTGTTTTCCTCGTTGCTCGCTCAAGTCGATAATTTTTGTCATCTGCTCCGCTGCCCGGTCATAGCTGGCGTGGGTGTAGACATTCAGCGTCACTCCCACATCAGAATGTCCCATGACATACTGTAAGGTCTTAATATCCATTCCTTTGTTTGCCATATTCGTGCAGAACGTGTGCCGGAATACATGGGGCGTGATGTTTGGCAATGGCTTATCCGGGTGCAGCTTTCTATACTTCTTCATAGCCCACCGCATTTCATTCTCGATATGCAGGGCTACTTTCGGATGACAGTCTTTGTCAATCAGAATAAAGCCGCTATATCCGTCCACGATGATCTCCGTTTTCATTTTCCGGCGATTGGCAAGAATATTTTTCAGACTTTGATAGACTTCCTCTGTCATGGGGATAAAACGGCAGCCACATTCCGTCTTGGTTTTCTCAACGTAATATTTTCCGCCCCGTTCCCGTACAAGCTGGTGGTCTACCCGGATTTTCCGGTTTTCAAAATCCAAATCGCTTTTAGTTAAGCCACAAAACTCGCTGACACGCATACCCGTTCCCAACAACACGACAAATTCATCATAATACTTGGCATAGGTCTTATCCTCCCGGATATAGCTCATCCAGATTTTCTGCTGTTCCTCTGTCATGGCAATCCGCTTCTGCGAATCGTTGGGTACAACGTCTACCAGTTTGAAGTCAAAGGGATTTCTGCGGATAATGTCCTCATTGTATGCCATTTGAAAGGCTGGCTTGACAACGCCCCGGACACTGGTAATTGTGCTGTATCCCTTGCCGTCATTGTGCAGCTTCATAATCCACTGCTGTGCGTCTGATACTTTAATATCCTTTATCTGCCGATAGCCGAAATCTTCTTTCTTAATCAGATTCAGCACAAAATTGTAACCGACTTTCGTGTTGTAGCGCACGCCCTGTTTCAAACTAATATACCGCTCCAAAAGGGAAATCACGGTAATTGCTCCGGCGGCATAGTCAATCCCCTCATCAAGCTGTTTCTGAATTGCTTTTTCCTTTTCCCGCAGCTCTTTCAAATCAGAGGAATAAACGGTCTGCCGCTTTCCGCGAATATCTGTATACCGATATTGATAAATCAGGTCTTTTCTCTGGCTCTCTCCTGTCCGCAGGATTCTTCCTTTATGGTCTTTGCGTTTCTCGGACATTGTCAAACTCCTTTCCGTGATGGAAAGAGCCTTGATATGACACATTCATTGTATCATATCAAAGCCGCATTTTACATCACTTATTTTCACGAAAACTACAAGCCGGGGCGGGTGGTAACGGTATTGTCTGCCGAGAGTTTACTCTCGGACAGGCACATAACGTTGCCAGACGTTCGGGTGACAGCCCGTGACCGAACAGCTAACAGCTGTGAGGTTCCCGGCACATCAAATGGAATACGCCTGTTCGATATACTGGTCAAACAGGCGTCGCTTTATCAATCGCTTATTTCCTACCCACAAAACAAACCGACAATTTTCATCGTTAGTTATGTCCCGCAGTTTATTTACTCCAATCCCGGAATAGGCTGCTGCTTCTTCCAGACTAAGATTACTCTTTTCCCAAATAGGGATTTCTTTCATAGGCATTTACCTCCATAAACTGACGTTGTCGCGGCAGTCGCCAAATGGATATGCAAGCATATCCGCTTGGCTCGTTGCCCGCGCAAATGAAATATGCCCGACAAGGAAATGTCAGGCTGGTGTGGTGCGGAATATCCCAATGTCAACCAAACCGTGTCAACCGGCACAAAAGACTTTGAAAACAATCCGCAGGCTCTCTATTTTT